>NZ_CP073142.1 GCF_023035675.1 Borrelia hermsii DAH
TAGTTTAGTTGATATTAGTATAAATTCCTTTATAAAATCCCATGCAAATACTCAGATCTCTTTGAAATTATTATGTCAACTACTTACAGACATTATTAAATAAATATAAAATAAGGGCTCACTCTCATTATTTGTTAAATATCTTCAAATATGATTCTTTCAATTCTATTCCTCTTTGTTTCGCAATATTAGCTACTCTAGTAACATGCTCATCATTTACAATTCTATTCAAAATATAATTGACATCTTCTTTGGTGCTATTTTTATTTAAAGCCTAGAGATAGTGAGGATGTACTGAAGGAATTTGTTAAGCCTGATTCAAGGAAAGAGGTTGATTCTAAAGTGACTATGGAAGAGCTTATTGATATGAATAAACGGCTAGCTAAATATTTAACAATGTTAGAGCTAGTTAGAAATGTGCTTTTGAATGCTATAGAATTATAGGGGAGTAATAATCACTATAAAGCTGTCCTTCAAAAAACAGATACAACATCCCTCATCATATCATTTATCATCTTAAGAAATTTAACAACAACATTACGATATTCATAACTTACTTCAAACTTACAAGACAACGAAGAACATTCGCTCCTCAATTTATATAAACCAAATAATAGTGAATAAAGCACTTTCGATTATATATAAAACCATATAAATATATTCATCTTTCATCTCATTAGCTCGCATTAATTTCACGTCCAATGCCTCAATAAAGATTACATATGGATGAGTATCATCAATAAACTTGGAGACGATAAGGGGGTACCACTTAAGCTTTTCAAAATACAAAGCATGTGTAATATGATGGTCTTTTTGCTGTTAAAAATATATTTATATATTTCATCAAATTCATCTATAGCTTCCTCTTTTGCATTTGGAACATTCTTTCCCAAATATTGCTTAGAATCCGATTCTTCTCCATGCTCATCAAGATCTATCAGATCTGATACCCAATCTCTACATACAACAGATTCACACTCTTGTAATACTTGTGTTAATGCGGGGCGTTTTCTTCACTTTTAACTTCAGGAAGAAGAAAAGATGAAGGCCCCCAGCTACATCTTGCTCTCCTGGTTTTTCTCCTTACTGTATTTCATCACCTAAAGGGGAATCAGTATCTATCTACAACAACTAATGGGATGAGATTGGTATATCGTTTCATTTACCTTCTAACTTATTGCTAATTATTATTTCCTTTAACTTTACTTTCTTGCGTATTTTGATAACAATTTATTATCAACACACTCAGGAGCACCACACTTACTATTACCATATAAATTTACCATATAAATTTCTCACTTTTATACTCTTGCTTTATTATAACTATTATTAGTTCGGCACATCATCAACTTTAAGTACCAATCTTTTTCTATCTCTTATGCCCAAACCTCTATCCATTAAATCTGATAAATACTTTCTTATTTTATAATCAGATACATTTGTATCTTTAGCAATTTTGCTCAAAGGCTTTATAGTGCGCTTGTCATCTTCTAAATTAGATAGAATAAATTCAAGTGATTCATCAAACTCTTTTAGGTGTTTTCTTAGCATCTAGACTAAAAATTCGACGATTATTTTGCTTGAAACTAACTTTTACTGCTTTTAGGCAATGGAACTGAACATAGTAACTTTTGACCGTAAAACTTAGAATAAGCATTTTTCTTATACAGAATTCTTGGCAAATTATATACGAATTATTATTCTTAATCTTAACATCAATACTAGCTATTTCCCCCTAAATTATCCGATCTTTATCAAAGAGTAACTTACGAATACCTTCTTCTTTTTCAATCTGACCTTTTTTAAGGCTCAAAACAGCATCCCTAATAGTATCTTCAAACCTAACCATTTGAATATGTCTCTCTATTGCTTTATTAAGCTCTACAAGCTCTTCCATAGTCGCGTTAGCCTTTTTTAAAAATAATACTGCTTCCTCACTCTACGCCATAATACATCTGAAGTGGCAACCAACATTCTCCTAACATATGCAATAAATCCTTAATAGCTCCTTTACATTCAGATCTTTGGGCAATATTATTATCAACGCTATAGACATTGGCAACACAAGGAAGTAACAATTAATAACAATTGTTATATAATATAATTTATAAGCTTAGCAATGGAATATACTCATAGTAAGTTTTAGTAGATAAATGTGAAAAATATTTAGCCATGAAAAAACTATTACCATTATTTTAAATTGATTTATAGAAACAGAAATACATTTTAACAGAAGGATTATATTATGAATAAATTTTTAAGATTTTTAGGTATATCAATATCAATACTAATGATTAATTGTAATCCTCATTTAAGAAAAAATCAAAAATAGTGGCTTAGATAGCGATAAAAGCAAATATACTGGTCAAAACATTAAAAGACAAGTAAGCAACAAGGACCTTCAAAAAAAGAACTACTAAAGCAGACTTTAAGAAAAATATTATAAAACTCTCCAAGCAAAGAATAAAATTAGATGAAGTATGTCCTATAGAAGCTAAACAAATTGACAATACTCTTCCTTTTTCTCTATACCAAGACTCAATAAGTCTTCTTAAAAAAGCTTTAATGCATAGGACTATTTATCGCTACGCAAATTATAATGAGGGATCAATTGAGTGGCAGGTTGACAAATTTAAAGTTTATACAGAAGAAGTTGATAATTTTGTGAAATATCTAATAGATACTGATAAAATTCATAATTTCAAAAAATATTAAAGTTACAGCAAGGGGAAAAATAACTTTATAGAATTCGAAAAATCCCTTAAAGCCGATAATAAGAGCCCTATAAATCAAGTTGATTATAAACTAGATATAAAAATATAGAAGACGAATTTCTCTACGAGATTAGAAGAGCTTACAGGGATATCATTTTGGCATGTATCACAATATTACTAGGGCTAAAGATAATGCAATTAAACCTCTTATTTATTACAGCAGAATTAAAATGTACATAAACATGGAGAAATACAAACTAAAAAGAAAAGATCAAGGATATTTATATAGTTCTCATTATAAAGGATACACCGAAGTAGAAGGAAAGAAAATAAACAAAATGATGAAGGCTCAAGGGTTAACTTTAGAATTTGATGTTTAATAGCACCTAAAGCAAGTTGTATTTAATAACAGATACACACATACTGTGAATAAACACAAGGGGAGATCAAGGATATATAAGTGCCAGACAGCTAACCAATAAAGCAAAACACAAAAGGCATTGCCTTTAATAGCTCAAGTTAAAACCAAACTAAATCCGCAAAATTTATAATAAAATGGTCTCTAATCACTCAAATTCACGAATTACTTTCATGATTAATCTACTGGTACTTTGGCAAAGAATAAATCACAATTTAAACATCTACAAACACTCCACTTATATTTTAAATACTATTTAAAATACTATTTAAAATAACTATCAAGGTAAAATTGATAAAATTACTAATGAGAAATGCTCTATCTCTTGTTTTATGCACTTATTGGTATATATTTTTTTCAACTAAGGAGATAAAAATGCAATTGAAAAAACAATGTTTGTTTACACTTATGATGATCAGTTTTATTAGCTGTGACTTATTATTTGACAAAAAAATGCAAGATCAATCTGTTGGCCTACTCGATAAGGTCTACTCTATCTGGGATACTAAAGAGCAAGCTAGCAGAAATACCTCTGGCAAGCCAGATAAAGCAATTAAAAAACCTTTGAAAAAGGGAAGTAAAAAACTTAGAAAAGTTATAACAAGAGACAAATTGCGACAAGCCAATGGCTCTGCTGCTTATGTTGGGGCTCCTATTGTCAATGGTATATTAGTTTCAAGTTCTATGACTCAAGGTACACTTAAAGGAGAAGAAGGAGAAAATTTATCTGTTAGTGTCAACGGTGGGAATGATTTAACTTCTCTTAGCAATCAGGAAGGAGAAATTACTGCACCAGGTAGCACACCTACAAGCGGCCTAAGTGGCACTACAGGCACTCTTGGTAGTTTAAGCGGCAAAATATCTAGTTATTCAACAAAAGGTTCAAATTCAAGTCCTCTTAGCGGTTTAAGTAGTGAATACTCAGGTGACTATGAGTACACTTATTCTTCAGCAATAATCTCAGGTTTCTCTGGTTCTATGACAGAAGAAGAAGATGACCCGCGCTACGAATATTATGATCAATTAAAGAAAGCTGAAAAAGATATCGATTCTGCATTTAAGATATTAGAAAAACTAAAAAAAGATAGGGATCAAGTCGAACTTCAAGGTACTATGAGAATGTCTGGTCATTCTACCTCAGAGGATAGAGCAACCGCCCAAGCAAAGTTGAACCAGTTTAGCAAAGCAAAACTAGTACAAGAACTTAAAGATCTTTTGGAAAAAATTGATAAGAATGCTAAGCTAACAATTGATAATGCAGTAGAAGATTTTTCCAAATTCTCATCAGAAACCCCCCAAAGTAATTATGTTACTGAGGCAGATAAAAGCTTATATTTGGCTAAAGATAAATTATACGATCTTATAAAAGCCGTTGAAAGCTCAGCTAATACTTATGATGCTTACGCAAAAAGAACAGGCATAGGTCATGGCTCTAAATTCTCAGAGGTAGAAAATCATTTAAAAGATGCAAAAAGTTTAATCAAGAAAGCCTTAAAATAAGTTAGTTTATCCTTTAAAAATGAGATTATCTAAATATAATTTTTAACTTAAAACAACAGATAGACTCAATTTACAGTCTATCTGTTAATTAATATGCATTCAATGTTTTTAAATTAAACTGCACTATATTTTGTTTTAAAGGAGGCAAAATGCAATTAACAAAAAAATATTTACCAGCAATTCTTTTATTATTAAGCCTTGCTAGCTGTGATTTATTCTATAAAAACAGAAACTCAAATGCTAATTTACTAAAAACTCTTGATAATAATCAAAAACAAGCTCTCATTTACTTTAAAGATACACTTCAAGATAAAAAATATTTAAGTTATTTAACGACAAGCCAGAAAAATTTTTTAGACGATTTAGAGAAAAATAAAAAAGCTCCTGGTTTGCAATATAAACTTAAAAAAACACTAAGCTCTGAGTATGATGAAAGTCAATTCAATAAATTACTTAATGAACTTGGAAATGCTAAGGCTAAACAATTCCTTCAACAATTGCATATAATGCTACAGTCTATCAAAGACGGCACGCTTACAAGCTTTTCATCTGCAAATTTCAATGACTTGCAAAATTTAGAGCAAAAAAAAGAACGAGCATTGCAATCTATCAATGGTGAATTATATGTTGAATACTATTTCTATATCAATGGAATTAGCAATCCGGACAATTTTTTTGAAAAAATAATGCAAAATTTAAAAACTTAAGTTGATCTTATAAATCAAACTGATGCAAAACCAAATCCTTATTAACTGAAATCTTTTGGTTTTACATAAATTTTAATATCGGTATTATTTATATGTTAACCTGAGAGTATAGGCAGTACTCCAATTACTACCTATTTCTCTTTTGGGTTACTACTAATATACAAAGCAATACATTTAAATACACTAATTTTTTATATCAGCACTCAAAGACTAATTTATCGCATGTGCCTTTGCCTTAATTTGCTTAAATTTATCTGCATAACTTAATGCAATAAGTTTGTTACATAATTCTACATTCTCCTCCGCAGGATTATAGAATGCGGCTTTTAACGCTTGTGTATAATCATTATCAACTTTTAAATAATCATCATTTAATTTATCTTTTTCAGCTCGGTCATTTACTATGTTTATAGCTGCTCGCGCTTCGGCTCTTGCCTCAAGAATATTCATAATATTTTGAATAACCATCCTGAATTTATCAGTATTAAAAACAAATCTAGACATTACATAATGAAAATTATTAACAGTATATATTTCAAACCTGCTCAGATGTTTATGATCTTCTTTATGCCGCGGTTTTTTAAAACATTCCCGTACATTACGAAACATAATAAACTCGGAATTCACTACTACATCTCTCAAGTAATAAATGACTCTCGTCTCTTCATCGGTCAAATTAAATTTATCATCTATTTTAGAAATCAACGCCACATCAATATCAATTGCCTCAAACTTGACCTTCGCATCCACAATCAATTTAGCAAAGTTGCTATCATTAGTAAGATTATCATATGCCTGATTAGGATCATCGCATGCCAGTTTTAACACTTTCTCATAATAATTATTAGCGCTCACAAACCGCTTACTTAATGCGTCTTTTTTAGTTACATCTTGTACCTTAGCAACAGCTGCTTCAGCTGAGGCTTTTGCATTAAAAATAACTGCAATATTTTCAGCAACTGTTTGAGTTCTAACAGCACCAAAAATAATAGATAGCAGCTTATAAAAATCATCATCATCATATGTTTTTACTCTTACCCCATCTGCATCACGTACAACAAACCTAGAATCAGTCAATACATTTTTCAAGCACAAAACAGCTCTTGCCTGGTAGTCAGTTAGATTCAATTTAACAAATAATTCATCAAATCTAACATTATTATGATTACCAACACTAACAAATGCCCTATTCATTGGAAAACTAGCATTATGATACCCATCTACTGAACTAGAGACAGTACCTTTTTTATCCACATTACAACTAACTAATAACAATACTAATAATACTTTACTCTTATTACTCTTCATGTCCATTTCCTTTCAATTGACATACAATAAATGCTAATATCCACTCCCCTTCCCGCTTTTAACTTCACGCTCTTACTGCTAAGTGTTAGCTATATTTTTGCTTGAAGGTTCTCCAACCTAGCTTTATAGTCAAAACTCAAATTAGCAAACGCCCCGCCTACAAGGTTGTTATATGCCTTAGTAGAATCTTTAAAAATACGTTTTAACTCGCTTTTATATACATTATCATTAAGCTCAATATCTGCTAGCAATTGATTTCTTTTTGTATCTTCTTGCACCTTATCAACAGCTACAATGGTTGCCTCTACTATTCTTAGGGTTTTTACAATTGAATCTAAAGCCCTTTTAATGTTGGAAGCACTAAAAGGAAGGGATAATAATACGGAATAAACCTCATCATCATGATATACTACTTCTGCTACATTACTTGGAGAAATACCAGAAACGGTTAATGCATCTCGCAAGTAATATACAGCCTTTTTCTCATCAAGAGTCAAATTAAATTTGTTAAATACTTCAGCAGATAATTCTGCAATTTTCTTAACATTACCAAGCTCGCCCTTTGCTATCTCAATTACGTCAGTCAACACAGATGCCTGATCAGGCCTATTAAATACAACTTTTAAAAACTTTTCATTCCAAACTCGGCTTAAATGCTCATGCAATCTACTTTTTTCAAATTCATATTGCACCTTATCAATAGCCCCTTTAGCTTTCTCTAATGCCTTTTGAATTTCCATAATGCTCTCAGCAACTGCTTTAGTGCCATCCTTACCAAAACTATTTAGTAAACTATAAAACTCATCACTGGTGTACGTTTTGTAATCCTTTTTATATGCATCGGGTATAAAATGCTTAAAACTCATTAGTATATCTTTTAAGTAATCTATAGTATTCTTCTCTTCAGTTGTTAGATTAAAATTTTTATACATATCTGTATAACGACTTACATCATCTTCTCTTTCATCCAACAAACTACAACTAACTAACAACAATAATAATGATAACAACTTAATCTCATCCATCTTCATACCTAAACTCCTTTTTAGCAGACTTCCTACATGTACATTTTAACTTTTTTATATAACACAAATAAGCCTGCTACTTATAACTCCTAGCTTCCTCTAATTCATTAATAAGCTATATAAAATTTTTTAACCAAATTACAACTAACTAATTAATAACATTAGTAATAATTAGAGATTATTACTAATAAATAATCTCCTTTTAAATGCACAATAAATACTAGCAATAACTCACTAGTTATTATTCCAGTTTGAAGACCTGCTGTTTGCACTAACTTTTGCTTCGTGCCTCTTGCTTAATTCTGTCAAATTCACCTGCAACAGTATGACTTAAATGCTCAAATATATCACTAGTAAGCTTAGCATATAGCTTATCAGGATCCTTTAATACGGGTTTCAACTCTTGATCATACAAATCCTTCTGACGATTAAACTGCTCTTTTAAATTATTTTTTCTAGTCTCATCCTTTATCTTGCCAATAGCTGCTTCAGCTGCGTGTAGGGCCTTAATAGTCTTTTTCATGTTCTCAACAGCATTTTTAATGTTAGCAGCACCAAGAGGAGGGGACGCTAATAGCTCATAAATCTCATATTTAGTATACGGGGTTACCTTTACTCCAGTATCATCATCTTCACCATGAACAATTGATAAAGCTAAAATGTAGCGAATAACTCTTTTCTCATAAAGATCCAGATTAAAGGTGTCATATATTTTAGCAGATAACTCTGCACTTCTCTTGATTCCTTTTTCAAATACGTCCTTTACTTTCACATTCCGTTCAGCAAGATCATTATATGTCAATGAAGGATCATCAAATGCAACTTTTAATACCCTTTTATACCAATTCTGCCTTAACTCCATCTGCTTGAATACTTCTCGTTCGATTAAATCTCCTATCTTACTGACAGCTTCCTCAGCTTCGGCTTGTGCATTTAGAACTGCCACAATGCTTCCAGCAACTTTTTTAATACCATCCTTACCAAAACTATCTAGCAAACTATAAAACTCATCACTCGTATACGTTTTGTAATCCTTTCTATATACACCGGGTATAAAATGCTTAAAATTCATTAATGTATCTTTTAAGTAATTTATAGCTTTCTTCTCTTCAGTAGTTAGATCAAAATCTTTAAGTAATCCATCTGATTGACTACTTGATCTAGTTGATCTAGGAATCAATGCATGCTGCCCATTAGCTGCATATGGCCTAGGCACTGAATATACACCTTGCTCACTGGACGAAGCTCCACCTGAATTTTCTTTTTTAAATAGATCGCAACTAATTAATAATGTTAATAACATTAACACTGCTTTAATACTATTTAATTTCACAAATATTCTCCTTTTTTATATTATATATAATATAAAATATTACAAATTAATATATTTTATTATATGATAATAAATATTAAGTTTCAACATTATTAAGCTTCTGTACTAATATTCATTTACAAATATCCTTGAAAAGCTTATTAGCATATCTCCTCTGTTCATCTCCTCAAGTGAATACATTACTTATGCTTGTATTTCAAATTTAACTGGAAAATTTCTTAGCGGTTTGTGTTTATTGGTAGATGCGAGATTACACTTGAACTTACTATTTCTATGCTTATAAGTAAGGTTCAACATTAAAAGATTATTGGCAAACTTTCTGTTATTCCCGAGCTTTTCAACATTAATAAATCTATAGCTTTTGAGAACTCAATTATTTTAAATCCTATTTTAGATACTCCTTTCTATTAGCTAGTCTCTTTAATTAAGGTAACTACTACGTATACTTTAACAAATTTGGACTAACTGAAAAAGTTAAGATTTTAATAATCCGGACTATACAAGCACCACCATAAACTTTTATAGCATAACCACAGGAACTTTTAAAGAAAATTTAAAATTTTTTTAAAAAAACTTGAAATAAATAATTTTTTGAACTAATAATTAATTACCAAATACTTTAATTTTTCAAAAGGAAGATTGTTTACTCACAATGTTTTATACATTCTTTTAAATGTCCCCTTTATCAAGGGGGCTTTTTTTCAATCCATTTCTTAAAGGCATAAATATTCTATTCCACATATATCCAACTTTACATTAAGTATTAGCCTAAAATACACACATCAAATTAACAGAATCACTAATTGTGCTATTCATTTTAAACTTATTTTATTACATCAAAGCATAACATTCTAATCAGACCAAAAGACTAGCAATGCTCAAACTGAGATCAAGAACAAACAAAATCTAAAGGTTAAAGCAATTTTAGGTAAAGCTCACTTTAATACACTTTCTCAAGTACTATCAGATTTATGAAGTATATTTATTGTAAAAGGAGACATTATATGGAGCATGTAAAAACAATCATCATTGCAGCACTGCTACTAACGATCAATTGCAAACTAGATAATAAAAGACTAAAGGCAGAGAAGTGATACTAAAACAGCAAAAGAAAATACAAAATCTGTAGAAGAATCTATTGCAGGACAAGTAAGCAAATTTACAGGATTAGCAGTAACTGAAATTAAAGCTTTAAGTACATAAGAACTCGCTAAGATTACTGCTGAGGCAAAAGCAAATTCTAAAAACTCTAAAAAGGGAATTGATAATTTTAGAAAAACTACAGGTAAAGCAAAATTAGAAGTAAATGATATCCCAAATTTTATTAAAGCAATTAAAGATTCTGCTGAAAAGATTGAAATAGCATTCAAAGCATTATTAAATGCAGGATACAATGGGCCTGTAGCAAATGCTGTCAAGAGTAACATAGATAGTGGGATAAAAAATGCTGACTTTACTGGATAAGTTATTAGACACAACTACCAGGATAACTCATAATGGTAGAAAACTAGGGATTAAAGGGACAATAGAGAAATTTAATACACATAATCCAAGATTACAAATTTATATTAATGAATCTCGGGCTAACGCTAACATGAAAGCATACATAAGGGTTATTATGACAAATGTAAGTAGATATTTTTTAATGGTGTCTATGATGAGTTAAAACGACAATTTAGACCAAGCTCCAAGTAATCTTAAAGAAGCTTTGACATCTCTAAAAGAGGCTGCCGACTCTATAAGCACTGCAGCAGGAATAATTGAGCTATGTTTTAATAGCAATTATTAATCAATTAAATATCATTAACGATATACTAAGAAAATGTCTTTATAACATTATATTGGCATATCTTCTATTTTTAATAAGCGTATAAATCTTTGTTTAGGCAACTTAAGTATTTCTGGTCATAAATAAACATGTAATTATCATATTTATTTGAAAATAAAGCCCGCTATTATAGTAATTACATTATACGTAAGCTTATTATGATAATAACGCCTTGACAAATCAAATGCAATAGCTTTATGCATACCTACCCTAACAAACTCACTATAAATTTGCTTTTCTGCGATATACGGATTATCCTTAGCCTTTACATTCTGCATAAACACACCCTCTACTCTATTAGACTTTAAATCTAGATAAATAATCAATAAAAAATAATCTTTAAAAACCAAATAAGCTGCACTAAATTAGCATTAACTGCAAAACAATTACGGGTATCAATAGACTATAAAGTCAACATTACACTTAACTAACTATCATTAATGTAATAACTTATTCCTTTTTAAATTGCGCTTGTATTTCAACAATATGCAATATATGACTAAACATCAATTATTGAATAAGCATTATTATAATGAATATTATATCTTTCCTCTCCACCATCTTGATATTTAAATTTGATATCATATATAATATCAAATAATATACAATATTAAATTACATGAAGTATCAAATAATATACAATGTTATTTGATAAAATATTAATTAATATTTGTTAAATTTTACAAGCAAGGAGAATATTGTGAAAAATTATTTTTTAATCATATATTTTCTAATAATTTTTACCGCTTGCAAATCAGACCTTAACGAACAAAGAACAAAAGAATTGCATCACAAGGATCAACCAAATTGGACACAGTCAACGCAAAGAGATGGCACATCATCACTACAGACACAGATACAAAAAAAATGCAAAGAAGAGGCTGAAAAAAAAGCAAAACAGATGTTAATAAAATCTTTAAGAGAACGGATTCAAAATGTCACGGTTTTAATAGAGAGAGACAAAGCAAATACTCAAAAGAATGAGCCTGCAGATCAATTTGGAATGAAAAATGGAGCATTTAAAATCATCATAGGCAATCCTAGTCAGAAAGCTTACAATGATCCTGAAAGTCAAAATAACAGAAGACAATTCTATTCGTCTCTAGGTTACAACGAAGAAAAAATTAGAAGTATTGGGATCATTCTTAATCAAATAACATCTGATGGTACCAATAGAGGACAATTACACATAGACATCACAAATGCAGGAAGAGCTTACTCGCAATTTTTATTTGAACGAGTAATCGATAAAATAAAAGAAGCTCAAGACAAGTTTGATTCTCTGGCCCTTCAGGATTTAAGAACAATTAAAATTAAACTTGATTCAATTGAAAAAATAAAGTTACTGTGGCAAAACACTGTAGATAGTATCACCAAGGATTATGATGATGACAGGGATGGGATTAAAACTGATAGCAAAAAATTAATTGAACATATAAAAGAAAAATATGGCAACCTACTTCAAAAGGAAATCCCTGCAATCGGCATACTAGCTGGTGATATTAACAAAATTTTAAAAACAATAAATTAGCAATCTATATTAAACATTATAATAATGAATTTATAAACCGCAGAAGAGAAGATATCCTCTTTTCTGCTTTTATTTTTACCTTTATGCTTAAAATTTTTACTTAAATTCAATAAAAAAGATATAAATATGATAAGACTTTACTTTAAGACATACAACAATCTATAACTGTCTTAAAGTAAAACTTTAAAATAATCCCTTAGCACAATACATACTATCTTGACAGTAGCATTACTACGCAGATATACGTGTATAATATTATTTATAGCTATTATTTAATAAATAATATTTAATTGCCATTATTTAATAATAATAAACTATAATTTATTAAATCTTAAAAGCAAGGGGTATATTTTGAAAATCTATTTTTTTGTCATGCCTTTTATAATAATTTTTACTCTAACTACTTGCAACTCAGATCTTGATTTATTTCCAAAAACAGGAATAGTAGGCTTGCGCAACTTTCTTGGTAGCTTAGAGCCAAAAGCGATAGAAAAACTTAAAAATGCTTTAATAAATGAGCTAAGAAAAAAAGCTTCCAATATTAAACCCATATTAGATATACACAATAATGATACCTGGATCGAAGATAGTACTCAATTTGGAATGAAAGGAAATGGCAAGGCATTTGATATGATTGACAATAAGGCAAATACTCAAAAAGTAAGTAATAATATAAATAAATCAGTTAGAAGGCAATTTTATTTAGCTTTGGAATACGATGAGAAAACAATTAAAGACTTAGGAGCAGTTCTTAACCAAATAACAGCAACTATTACTCATAGAAACAATACGCTGCTTACCAAGATCACAAATGCAGCAATAATATACTCTTCCAACTATTTTGAACTTGCATTCACAGCGCTCATTAATAAAAAGGATCAACTTGAATCTTTAAATCTTAATACTCTCCTCTTCCTTAAAGAAGCATTTGATATACTTGAAAGGATAAGAAATAATTGGAAACAAACTGTAAAAAAGCTTACCAATGATTACATTAATGATAAAAATAATATTAGAACTAACAAAACTAAAATTATATCCCACATAACTCATAACTATAGATCGAACTTTACAACCGCAATTAATAGAATTGATACAATAAGTAGTAACATTGCAATAATCTTAAAAGAACTTAGATAAACGATGGGGTTAAGCAGAGACATTTAAGAAAGATATATTACATATTTCAAATAATAACCTGATTATTTAACTTTTCCTATTGATATTCAAAATTAAATCAATATAATAAATAATAATTATCAATTAATAATAAGCATTGTTATAAAATAAATTAATACCGCATTTAATTTTAAAAACAAGGGGAACACTTTGAAAAATTATTTTTCTGCAACATTGATTTTCATAACCTTTATTCTAATTGCCTGCAATCCAAATCTTAAACCAGCTCCTAATGAGACAAGAAATAGAAAGGCTAAAATTCTAATAGATAAACTAATAAGCCAAACTGATAATATTAAACACATACTCAATATACACAACAATGATAAATGGGTCGAAGATAACACTCAATTTGACATGAAGGGAACAAATCAATTATTTGATGTCATTAGCACTGATAATAACAAAAAATATAAGGATAATGAATTTGCCAGGAGAGAAATTTATTTAGCCTTCGAGTATCACACAAGCTCCATTAGAGAATTTGGGACAATTGCTAACAAATTAGCAGATGGTGCTATTAAAGGCAGTAATCAAGATATTCAACACCTAAACATGGTCATAAACCAAGTAAAGCAATATGCTAGAAATTATTTTTTAGCTGCATTCACACCACTAATCAACAAAAAAGATAACCTTACCTCTTTAAGTTTTCGTGACTTAAGAAAACTTACAAACAAATTCAAAACACTTGAAAATAAAAAACAACAGATTAAAAATACGCTGCTCAGGATAAAAAATGATTTCAATAATAATCATAATAATATTAAAACAGGCAGTATCGCTAATTTAATAAAATACCTGACTGTCGATAATAAATATCCTGAACAACTTACATATGCAGCTATTACAATCGACTACATATGTAAAGACATTAGCTCAATCTTAGGTAAAATATAAACATTATGTAACATATATTACATCTCAAATAAAGAATAATAATAAGAAGAAAAGGTATTCTTTTCTTCTTACTGAGTGTAAGGATTTACGCTTAAGAAATTTACAGATCAGCAAGTGTTATTCAGATATTTAAACACATTTGGGTCTTTGTATGTTTTATTTATTCAATTTTATTTGTACCATTTGAATGGTACTCTAAACAACATTTAACATCAAAATTCAACCAACATAATCATTATAATTGTTATACATATAAATAACATTCTTATAATATGATTACAATAATATTATTCAACTCTTACCATCTTGATATTTGAATCAAATAAATATATAATACCATATAATAACAATTATTAACTAATACTTTTGTAAGTAATGTTAATAACTCTGTTTAATCTTGAAAATAAGGAGAATATTTTGAAACACAAGGTTTTTATTATATGTATTTTAACAGGCTTGATTTTACTGGGCTGTAATCAAAATTCAAAGGAGAAGGAAGATCCTACAACACCGGTTGACACAGCCCAACAAGAAAAAGCTGCAAAACAGGCTATTATCGATGACTTAACAGCAAAAGCTCAACAAGTAGAAACAGAACTAAGCACACATAAGGATACAGCTTGGGATGAAACTGCACAAGCTTATGACATCTCAGGTGCCGATCAATTATTTGATGCAATTGAATATGATAATGCTCAGAGTCAAAAAACAAAATACAATGGCAATGATAATGAGAGTAAAAAAGCTAGACGAGAAATGTACCTAGCCTTTGCTTATAAGAAAGACGACATTAAAGCTTTTGGGGCACTTGCCAACAAAATGACAGCTCCAGGAGCACCTCCAGAAATGAAGGGTACTCTAGAGATGATTGTAGATAATATGAGACAATATGCTAGGGATTTCTACTTAACAGCATTCGATACGCTAACTAGCAAAAAAGATAGGCTTATGGAACTGACTCTAAGCGATCTAAAAATACTGAAAACAAAGTTCCATATACTTCTAGCATCAAAAACAAATCTTAAAAGTGCAGCAGATGTAATCATCGGGGACTACAATAATGATATAGAAATTGGCGCTGCTAACCCTAAACATAAACTTAAAACTAATGCTACTGCTGAGGAAATAAAAAAGTACTTAGAAGACAAAAAAAATATCTTTACGACTGACTTAAATACAGTAAAAAATGACGTTCCCAAGATTATTACAATCTTAAATAAGATTCAATAAGAAGATACATAAATATCGGATATAAAATTTATTATAAAACAAGGACAAGAAACACTCTTCTCCTTGTTTTCTTTAAAAAAGGAGAAGATTATGAAATACAAGATTTTTATTATATGTATTTTAACAGGTTTGTTTCTACCACTCTTAGCTCTGGTTTCTTGCAACTCAGAACCTGAAAAAACAGAGGGAGTAAAATTAGGAGCAAAATCAAATGCAAACACTCTTACACCAAAGCCTGGTCCACGCAAGCACGATCCACCAAAGCCTGGCAAGACTGATCCACTAAAGCCTGATAATCCTGGCGGAGGGGCAGCG
Source organism: Borrelia hermsii DAH (assembly GCF_023035675.1). Lineage (NCBI taxonomy): Bacteria > Pseudomonadati > Spirochaetota > Spirochaetia > Spirochaetales > Borreliaceae > Borrelia > Borrelia hermsii. The sequence continues at coordinate 15,989 of NZ_CP073142.1, forward strand.
GGCAATTCTAGCGGAGGGGCAGCAGGCAATTCTGGCAGCGGAGCTGCAAACCAACAGGATGAAGCTGCAAAACAGCACATCGTCAATCACTTAACAGCACTTATTGTTCCATCAATAAAAGATAACATAAACATATATAATAGTATAACTTGGAATGAGGCTGCAGAAGCTTATGACATCTCAGGCGCCAATCAATTATTTGATGTAATTGAATATGATAATGCTCAGAGCCAAAAAACAAAATACAATGGTAATGATGATGAGAGTAAAACAACTAGACGAGAAATGTACCTAGGCTTTGGTTATAATAAAAACTACATTAAGGCTTTTGGGGCACTTGCAAACAAAATAGCAGCAACTAAAAATGTACAAATGAAAACCGAGCTTGAAAATATGGTGAAGAAGATAAGAGAATATGGTACAGCTTACCACTTAACAGCATTCAATACGCTAATTAACAAAAAAGATAAGCTTTTGAAGCTGGATCTAAGTGATTTACAAATACTGAAAGCAAGGTTTGATGCAATTCATCCAACAGAGATAACTATTCTCTTTACATTCAAAGATACAATCTACAGTGATTACGAGCTTAACATAGAAGTTGGTACCGCTAAACATACACTTCAAGATAATGCTACCGCTGAGGAAATACAAAAGTACCTAAAAGATAAATTCACTTCAGTCGAACCCGACTTCGCTAAAGTCATAGAGGAAGCTCCCAAGATTGCCGGTATCTTAAATAAGATTCAATAAAATATCAATATCGATTATAAATCTATTACATAATAAATTTGTTATTAAATTTTGTAATAAGGAGAAACATTTTTTTCCTTATTCTTTTTCGCAGCCTTATACCATCTTGATATTTAAATCAAATAAATATATATTATTTTATTATTAGAATTATTTATTAATAATATTGCTAATAATATATTTGTTTAATCTTGAAAATAAGGAGAATATTTTGAAATACAAGATTTTTATTATATGTATTTTAACAGGTTTGTTTATACCTCTCTTAGCTCTGGTTTCTTGCAACTCAGAACATGAAAAAACGGAGGGGGATAAATTTCCTACAAACACACAAAATGAGGCTGAAAAACAGGTTATTGTCGATAAACTAATAACCTCTATTATTATTCCAGCAATAAAAACCAACATAGACATATATAATAGTACAACTTGGGATGAGACTGCAGAAGCTTATGACATCTCAGGTGCCAATCAATTATTTGATGTAATTGAATATGATAATGCTCAGAGCCAAAAAACAAAATACAATGGTAATGATGATGAGAGTAAAACAACTAGACGAGAAATGTACCTAAGCCTTCATTATATTTCTAGCATCATTAAAGCTTTTGGAGCACTTGCAAACAAAATGGTAGCAGCTAAAAATGCACAAATGAAAACCGAGCTCGAAAATATGGTGGATAAGCTAAGAAAACAGGGGAAAGCTTTCTACTTCACAGCATACAATACGCTAATTACTAAACAAGATAAGCTCTTGAAGCTGGATCTAAGTGATTTACAAACACTGAAAGTAAAGTTTGATGCAATTAATTCAGCAAATAAAAAGATTTACCCAGCATTCGTAAAGCCAATTACAAATGATTACTATAAGAACATAGAAATTGGTACCGCTAAACATACACTTCAAGATAATGCTACCGCTGGGGAAATACAAACTTATCTAAAAGACAAATTCAATTCAGCTGAACCCCACTTCAATACAATCATAAATGAAGCTACTGATATTGCCAACATCTTAAAGAAGATTTAATAAGATATCAATATCGGCTATAAATCTATTGCATAATAAATTTGTTATTAAATTTTGTAATAAGGAGAAACATTTTTTTCCTTATTCTTTTTGCATTCTTATACTATCTTGATATTTAAATCAAATAAATATATATTATTTTATAATAAGCATTATTTATTAATAATATTGATAATTATATTATTTAATATATTTGTTTAATCTTGAAAATAAGGAGAATATTTTGAAATACAAGATTTTTATTATATGTATTTTAACAGGTTTGTTTATACCTCTCTTAGCTCTGGTTTCTTGCAACTCAGAACCTGAAAAAACAGAGGGAGTAAAATTAAATGCAAACACTATTACCCCTAAGCCTGGCCTACGCAAGCCCAATCCACCTAAGCCTGGCGGCGGGGCAACTGATCCTAGCGGTGGGGCAGCAGCAGGCAACTCTGGCAGCGGAGCTGCAAACCAACAGGATGAAGCTGCAAAACAGCACATTGTCAATCACTTAACAGCACTTATTGTTCCATCAATAAAAGATAACATAAACATATATAATAGTATAACTTGGAATGAGGCTGCAGAAGCTTATGACATCTCAGGTGCCAATCAATTATTTGATGTAATTGAATATGATAATGCTCAGAGCCAAAAAACAAAATACAATGGTAATGATGATGAGAGTAAAACAACTAGACGAGAAATGTATCTAGGCTTTGGTTATATTGCACTCGACATTCAAGCTTTTGGGGCACTTGCAAACAAAATGATAGCAGCTAAAAATGCACAAATGAAAACCGATCTTGAAAATATGGTGGATAAGATAAGAGAATATGGTACAGCTTACTACTTAACAGCATTCAATACGCTAATTAAAAAACAAGATAAGCTTATGAAGCTGGATCTAAGTGATTTACAAACACTGAAAGTAAAGTTTGATGAAGTTAACTCAACAGATAACAAGATTTACTCAGCATTTGCAAATTCAATCGAAGAGGATTACAATAAGAACATAGAAATTGGTACCGCTAAACATACACTTCAAGATAATGCTACCGCTGAGGAAATACAAAAGTACCTAAAAGACAAATTCACTCCGGTCAAACCCGACTTCGATAAAATCATAAAGGAAGCTACCGATGTTGCTGGTATCTTAAATAAGATTCAATAAGATATCAATATCGGTTATAAATCTATTACATAATAAATTTGTTATTAAATTTTGTAATAAGGAGAAACATTTTCTCCTTATTCTTTTTGCATTCTTATATTATCTTGATATTTAAATTGAACAAATATTATTTTATAATAACTATTATTTATTAATATAATTACTAATAATATTAATATATTTGTTTAATCTTGAAAACAAGGAGAATATTTTGAAATACAAGATCTTTATTATATGCACTCTAACAGGTTTGTTTCTACCTCTCTTAGCTCTGGTTTCTTGCAACTCAGAACATGAAAAAACAGAAATAGTAAAATTAGGAGCAAAATTAAATGCAAACACTCTTACACCTAATCCTGGCAAGACTGATCCACTAAAGCCTGATAATCCTGGCGGAGGGGCAACTGATCCTAACGGTGGGGCAGCAGCAGGCAATTCTGGCAGCAGAGCTGCAAACCAACAGGATGAAGCTAAAAAACAGAGTATTATCGATTACTTAATAGCACTTATTAATCAAGGGATAAAAGACAACATAAACACACATAATGATACAACTTGGAATGAGGCTGCAGGAGGATACAACATTCAAGCTTCCAATCAATTATTTGGTGTAATTCAGTATACTGATGCTCAGAAGCAGCAAAAACTCTATAACCTTCAGGATAATGAGAGCAAAACAGCTAGACGAGAAATGTACCTGGGCTTTGATTATTTTCCACCATACATTGAAGCTTTTGGGAAACTTGCAAATAAAATGGTATCAACTCAAAATGTACAAATGAAAACCGATCTCGAAAATATGGTGGATAAGATAAGAGAATATGGTACAGCTTACTACTTAACAGCATTCAATACGCTAATTAAAAAACAAGATAAGCTTATGGGGCTGGACCTAGGTGATTTACAAACACTGAAAGAAAAATTTAATGAAATTAATTTAGCAAATACCGAGATTTCCCATGAATTCACATATCTAATCTACTATAATTACGATAAGAATATAGAAGTTGGTACCGCTGACCCTAAACATCAACTTCAAACTACTGCTACCGCTGAGGAAATACAAGATTATCTAAAAGACAGATTCAATTCAGCTGAATCCGACTTCGATGCAATCATAAAGGAAGCTACCGATATTGCCAACATCTTAAATAAGATTCAATAAGATATAAACATCGGTTATAAATCTATTACATAATAAATTTGTTATTAAATTTTGTAATAAGGAGAAACATTTTTCTCCTTATTCTTTTTTGCATTCTTATATTATCTTGATATTTAAATTAAACAAATATTATTTTATAATAACTATAATATAGTAATACTATTGCTAATAATATTAATATATTTGTTTAATCTTGAAAATAAGGAGAATATTTTGAAATACAAGATTTTTATTATATGCATTTTAACAGGTTTGTTTTTACCACTTTTAGCTCTGATTTCTTGCAACTCAGAACCTGAAAAAACGGAGGGAGTAAAATTAGGAGCAAAATTAAATGCAAACACTCTTATGCCAAAGCCTGGCAGAATTGCAGACCAACAGGATGAAGCTAAAAAACAGCTTATTATCAATGACTTAATAGCATTTATTATTCCAATAATAAAAGACAACATAGACACACATAATGATACAACTTGGGATGAGGATGCGCAAGGATACAACATTAAAGCTTCCAATCAATTATTTGGCGTAATTCAGCATACTGATGCTCAGGGCAATAAAAAACTCTATAACGCTCAGGATGATGGAAGTAAAACAGCTAGACGAGAAATGTACCTAGGCTTTGATTATAAGAAAAACTACATTAAAGCTTTTGGGGCACTTGCAAACAAAATGATAGCAGCTAAAAATGCACAAATGAAAACCGATCTCGAAAATATGGTGGATAAGATAAGAGAATATGCTAGAGCTTACTATTTAACAGCATTCAATACGCTAATTAAAAAAAAAGATAAGCTCTTGAAGTTGGATCTAAGTGATCTACAAACACTGAAAGCAAAGTTTTGGGGAATGTCATCCACATATCGCGATATTTCATTTCACTTATCTTCAATCTACAATGATTACGATAAGGACATAAAAGTTGGTACCGCTAAACATCAACTTCAAACTACTGCTACCGCTGAGGAAATACAAAAGTACCTAAAAGACAAATTCAAGCCAATTGAAGCCTACTTCAATACAATTATAAATACAGCTCCCAGGGCTACCGGTATCTTAAATAAGATTCAATAAGATATAAACATCGGTTATAAATCTATTACATAATAAATTTGTTATTAAATTTTGTAATAAGGAGAAACATTTTTCTCCTTATGCTTTTTTGCGGCCTTATATTATCTTGCTAATTAAATTAAATAAATATATATTAGCTTATAATAACTATTATATATTAATACTATTGCTAACAATATTAATAAATATATTCAATAAATTTGTTTAATCTTGAAAATAAGGAGAATATTTTGAAATACAAGATTTTTATTATATTCATTTTAACAGGTTTGCTTCTACCGCTCTTAGCTCTGGTTTCTTGCAACTCAGAACCTGAAAAAACAGAGGGAGTAAAATTAGGAGCAAAATTAAATGCAAACACTCCTACACCTAAGCCTGGTGGACTAACTGGTGGTGGGCTACGCAAGCTCGATCCACCACCAAAGCCTGGCGGCGGAGCAACTGATCCTGGCAACAGTGCAGGTAATCATCCTGGCGGCGGAGCAACTGATCCTGGCAGCGGTGCGGGCAATCATCCTGGCGGCGGAGCAACTGATCCTGGCGGAGGGGCAACTACTGGTCCTAGCGGAGGGGCAACTAGTCCTGGCGGCGGAGCAACTGATCCTAACGGTGGGGCAACTGATCCTGGCAGCGGTGCGGGCAATCATCCTGGCGGAGGTGCAGACCAACAGGATGAAGCTGAAAAACAGGATATTATTGATTACTTCACAAAACTTATGCATCAAGGAATAAAAAAAAGCATAAGCATACATAATGATACAACTTGGAGTGAAGTTGGAGAAAGTTACAACCTTCAAACTTCCGCTCAATTCTTCGGTGTAATTCAGTATACTGATGCTAAAAAACAGAAAAAACTTTATAATACTCAGGATGATGAGAGTAAAACAGCTAGACGCGAAATGTACCTGGCCTTTGAATATTTGCTACCATACATTGAAGCTTTTGGAGCACTTGCAAACAAAATGGCAGCAGCTCAAAATGTACAAATGAAAACCGAGCTTACAAATATGGTGAAGAAGATAAGACAATATGCTAGGGCTTTCTACTTAACAGCATGCAATCCGCTAATTAAAAAACAAGACAAGCTTATGGAGCTGGACCTAAGTGATTTACAAACACTTAAAGCAAAGGTTGGAGCAATTAATACAGAATATAAAAATATTAATTTCTTATTTATAAATTCAATCTATAATGATTATTATAATAACATAGAAATTGGTACCGCTAAACATACACTTCAAGATAATGCTACCGCTGAGGAAATACAAGCTTATCTAAACGGCAAATTCACTTCAGTTGAATCCGAATTCAATACAGTCATAAAGGAAGCTCCCGATGTTGCCGGTATCTTAAATAAAATTCAATAAGATATAAATATCGGTTATAAATCTATTACATAATAAATTTGTTATTAAATTTTGTAATAAGGAGAAACATTTTTCTCCTTATGCTTTTTGCAGCCTTATATTATCTTGCTAATTAAATTAAATAAATATATATTAGTTTATAATAACTATTATATATTAATACTATTGCTAACAATATTAATAAATATATTCAATATATTTGTTTAATCTTGAAAATAAGGAGAATATTTTGAAATACAAGATTTTTATTATATTCATTTTAGCAGGTTTGCTTCTACCGCTCTTAGCTCTGGTTTCTTGCAACTCAGAACCTGAAAAAACAGAAATAGTAAAATTAGGAGCAAAATTAAAGGCAAACACTCCTACACCTAAGCCTGGTGGACTAACTGGTGGTGGGCTACGCAAGCACGATCCACCACCAAAGCCTGGCGGCGGAGCAACTGATCCTGGCGGAGGGGCAACTACTGGTCCTAGCGGAGGCGCAACTGATCCTGGCGGAGGAGCAACTGATCCTGGCAGCGGCGCGGGCAATCATCCTGGCGGAGGCGCAACTGATCCTGGCGGAGGGGCAACTGATCCTGGCAGCGGCGCGGGCAATCATCCTGGCGGAGGCGCAACTGATCCTGACGGAGGGGCAACTACTGGTCCTAGCGGAGGGGCAACTACTAGTCCTGGCGGAGGGGCAACTAGTCCTGGCGGCGGAGCAACTACTGGTCCTAGCGGAGGGGCAACTAGTCCTGGCGGCGGAGCAACTACTGGTCCTAGCGGAGGGGCAACTAGTCCTGGCGGCGGAGCAACTACTGGTCCTAGCGGAGGGGCAACTAGTCCTGGCGGCGGAGCAACTACTAGTCCTGGCGGAGGGGCAACTAGTCCTGGCGGCGGAGCAACTACTAGTCCTAGCGGAGGGGCAACTACTAGTCCTGGCGGAGGGGCAACTAGTCCTGGCGGCGGTGCGGGCAATCATCCTGGCGGCGGAGCAACTACTGGTCCTAGCGGAGGGGCAACTAGTCCTGGCGGCGGAGCAACTGATCCTAACGGTGGGGCAACTGATCCTGGCAACAGTGCAGGTAATCATCCTGGCGGAGGGGCAACTAGTCCTGGCGGCGGAGCAACTACTGGTCCTAGCGGTGGGGCAACTAGTCCTGGCGGCGGAGCAACTACTGGTCCTAGCGGAGGGGCAACTAGTCCTGGCGGCGGAGCAACTGATCCTGGCAGCAGTGCGGGTAATCATCCTGGCGGCTGGGTAACTAGTCCTGGCGGCGGAGCAACTGATCCTGGCAGCAGTGCGGGTAATCATCCTGGCGGCTGGGTAACTGGTCCTGTCGGCGGAGCTGCAGACCAACAGGATGAAGCTGCAAAACAGAATACTATCGATTACTTAATAAGCTTTATTATTCCAGCAATAAAAACCAAAATAAACATACATAATGATGCAACTTGGAATGAGGGCGGAGAAGATTATAACATCTCAGGAGCCAATCAATTCTTCGGCGCAATTCAGTATACTGATGCTCAGAAGCAGCCAAAACTTTATAATACTCAGGATGATGAGAGTAAAACAGCTAGACGCGAAATGTACCTAGGTTTTGGTTATTCTCCACCACACATTGAAGCTTTTGGGAAACTTGCCAACAAAATGGTAGCAGCTCAAAATGTACAAATGAAAACTGATCTCGAAAATATGGTGGATAAGATAAGAAAATATAGTAAAGCTTACTATTTAACAACATACAATACGCTAAATGACAAACAAGATAAGCTTATGAAGCTGGCTCTAAGTGATTTACAAATACTGAAAGAAAGGTTTAGTGAAATTGATTCATCAAATAGCGATATTAACTCAAAATTCGTATATTCAATCGCAAAGGATTGCCATGAGGACATAAAAATTGGTACCGCTAAACATCAACTTAAAACTACTGCTACCGCTGAGGAAATACAAGATTATCTAAAAGACAAATTCGATTCAGCTGAATCCGACTTCGATAACGCCATAAATACAGCTAATGAGATTGCCGGTATCTTAAATAAGATTCAATAAGATATCAATATCGGCTATAAATATATTACATAATAAATTCTGTAATTAAATTTTGTAATAAGGAGAAACATTTTTCTCCTTATTCTTTTTTGCAGCCTTATATTATCTTGCTAATTAAATTAAATAAATATATATTAGTTTATAATAACTATTATATATTAATACTATTGCTAACAATATTAATAAATATATTCAATAAATTTGTTTAATCTTGAAAATAAGGAGAATATTTTGAAATACAAGATTTTTATTATATGCACTCTAACAGGTTTGTTTATACCTCTCTTAGCTCTGGTTTCTTGCAACTCAGAACCTGAAAAAACAGAGGAAGTAAAATTAAATGCAAACACTATTACACCTAAGCCTGGCAAGACTGATCCACTAAAGCCTGGTGGACTAACTGATGGGCTACGCAAGCCTGATAATCCTAACGGTGGGGCAACTGATCCTGGCGGTGGGGCAACTGATCCTAACGGTGGGGCAGCAGCAGGCAATTCTGGCAGCGGAGCTGCAAACCAACAGGATGAAGCTGAAAAACAGCGTATCATCAATACCTTAATAAACTTTATGCATCAAGTAATAAAAGACAAAATAAACTCACATAATAATGCAACTTGGGATGAGGTCGGAGAAGATTATAACATCTCAGGTGCCAATCAATTATTTGATGTAATTCAGTATACTGATGCTCAGAAGCAGCAAAAACTCTATAATACTCAGGATGATGAGAGCAAAGTAGCTAGACGCGAAATGTACCTAGGCCTTGATTATAAGAAAGACTACATTAAAGCTTTTGGGGCACTTGCAAACAAAATGGTAGCAGCTCAAAATGTACAAATGAAAACCGAGCTTGCAAATATGGTGGACAAGATAAGACAATATGCTAGAGCTTTCTACTTCACAGCATTCAATCCGCTAATTAACAAAAAGGATAAGCTTATGGAGCTGGATCTAAGTGATATAGAAACACTGGGAATAAAGTTCCAAGCAATTCGTTCAGCATATAGCAATATTTTCTCAAAATTCGTATATTCAATCTACAGTGATTACGATGAGAACATAGAAATTGGTACCGCTAAACATACACTTCAAGATAATGCTACCGCTGAGGAAATACAAGCTTATCTAAACGGCAAATTCACTTCAAATGAATCCTACTTCGATAAAATCATAATGGAAGCTACCGATATTGCTGATATCTTAAATAAGATTCAATAAGATATAAACACCGGTCATAAATCTATTACATAATAAATTTTGTAATAAGGAGAAACATTTTTCTCCTTATTCTTTTTGCATTCTTATATTATTTAAATAAAAATTACTAAATGCCATAAATGCAACCATTTATGCAATATTGCATCCTAACTGAAGGTTACTATTTCTGATATCTTATATGCTTGACATATACATTCAACAAACATATAATGTCATTTAACTATAATTACTAACTTATTTACCAACTAATGATTATAGCTAAAGCAAGGGGAATATTTTGAAACACAATTTTTTTGTTGTATTCATTGTCATACTCATTTTAATAAGCTTAATTACTTGCAACTCAAACTTAAACAGGGCAGAAATAGACAGAAGAGCACGTCAAGTTCAAGAAGAGATAAGAAAAAAAGAGGAAAAAGCAAAAAGGAAAACACAAGAAGCAATAAAACAAACATTCATAGAAATACCAGAAGACGAAGTAACAAAACAAGCAAAAGAAAAAAGAAAAAAACAACTATTAAATGAAATACTAAGAATAAATCCATAGTAATAAGTAAAGAGGATAATTAATGTACCGAAAGACAAACCTGCAAGATTACCTAGCAACCTTGATATTAAATCCAATAAATGTATAATGTTATTGTAAGCATTATTAAATAATAACTGTTAATTATAACTATTAATTGATCTGTTTCTACGAGTTGGGGGAATATTTTGAAAACTAACATTTCTATCATTACTTTAATTACCATAATTATAATCACCACTTTAACTTGCAAAGCGAATCTTGACAAGGCTGTAGAAATAGAAAAAATACTAAAAGAAGCAGAAATAGAAACAGTAGTAGCAACGAGAAAAGCAACAAAGGCAGCAACAAAGGCAGCAGAAAAAGCAAAAACAGCACGAACAGCAACAGACAAAGCACTAGAAGCAATAGTGGTATCATCAGCAGAAGCAATAAAAGAAGCAGAAAAAGCAATAAAAGAAGCAGAAAAGCAAAAAGAAGTCGCACAAAATGAAAAAGAACGAACAGAAAAAGAAAAACTAATAATAGAAAACAAGACAAAACAATTCGAAGCACAAATAGAAAAAACACGGAAGCAGGATTTAACACAGATTAAACTTATGCAAGCAAAGCTTGAACTAGGACACAAAATTCAAGATACCGCAAGACTGCTAATGAAATACGACAATGATTATTGGATTGAACCGCCTGATCAATTTGGACTGCACGATAGCACTTCTAACAACAAGGCATTTGATGTGCTCAAGCAAGGCCCAAATCCATATTATCATAGCGATAATAAGGAGACTAGAAAGAAAATTTACTTGGTATTTGAGTACCAGGATACTTACATAAAGTCTCTTGGAGAAATTCTTAACAAAATTGCAAAGGATTCTTATCTGCCACCTGACCAGGAAAAGCAAAAAACTTCTGCACATGATCAGGCTAATAACTTATTACAAGAGATCATAAATAACATTCATGAGCATTTCGATCGCTACTTTAGCGATGCATTTAGAATACCAAGTAATCAACAAAATAAAATTGACTCTTTAGAGCTTAGCGGCCTACAAGAACTTCTAAAAAAATTTGAGGCACTTCAAAAGATAAGACATACTTGCAAAATGTACGCAACAAAGATTTACAATGATTTCCAGAATGATAAAAACAAAATTAGAACTGGTGGTATCAAAAAAATAGAAGAATATATAACCAACAATGCATACAGAAACAAATTTAAAGAGGCAATTGAACAAATTAAAACACTAATCACCCAGATTAATAACATTATATATAAAACATAAATCTCTTATTCAATATCGATTCAATACTGATTGATATGGAGCAAATGAATTAACATTGATTTTAGAATCTATATCTAAACTTAATATCAAGATTAACTATGAAGATAGCTATGAAAATAACTATCTTACTACCTAGCCAATATTGATATTAAAATCTAATAAATGTATACTATTGCTAGTAAGCATTATCAAATAATAACCGTTAATCATAACTGTTAGTTGGTCTGTGCCTACAAGTTGGGGGAATATTTTGAAACACAAAGCTCTTATCATCACTTTAATTACCTTAGTTGCCATCACCACCTTAACTTGCAAAACAGATCTAAGTTCAGAATTAGAAAAAGCACTAAAAGAAGCAAAAGACGCGGAACAAATAGTCTTAGAAGCACAAGCAGTAAGAGCAAATGCAGAACTAAACGCAATAATAAAAGAAATAGAAGCGGAAGCAGAAATGGAAGCACAAAAAATCACAGAAATTGAAGCAGTACTAGCAACAACAATAACGCAAGCAAAACAAAAAACCGCAGAAGCGGCAATAATAAAACAAGAAACCGCAAAACAAGAAATACAGCAGACACAAGACGAAATACTAAAAGCAAAAATACAAGCAATAAAAATAGCAATAGAACTGAATCAAAATTTAAGACAGATCATAATCAATAAATTAAAGTCTAAAGTTGAAGATAACGCAACAATATTAAATATGCACACAGATACCAATTGGCACGAGCCTAGTGATCACTTTGGAATGACATCTCTACCAGGCCAGCAAAGAAACATTAGTGCATTTAATAGAGCAAGCAAAAAATACGATCAAAAAGGCTACGAAACCTACCCTTACCTCTTAGAAAGCAATCAAGCCGCCAAAGACAGGAGAAAAATTTACTTAAGTTTTAAGTACGATAGAATCAGTATTCAAAAATATGGAGAGATTTTTAACAGACTAATAGATGCTGGCACACATTTAGCCGTCGAAGATATTCTTAATGTAACGATTGATTATGCTAATGCTTATTTTGAAGTTGCATTAATGACGCTGCGTAACAAACAAGACAAGCTTAACTCTTTAAGTCTTGCAAGGCTAAAAGAACTTCAAAGCGCATTTGAACGACTTGAAACAAAAAAGCAGAATTTTGAAAATTACATGAAAACACTCTATAATGATTACCACAATAATAACTATAATATTAAAGATGGTAATTACAAAAACATAATAGCCTACATGTCTGCTAACAAATATAAAGAAAGACTCACAACAACAGCTAACATAATAACAAGCCTAGCTAACCAGTTCAAAAACTTACTTGAGCAAATATAAAAACTTCTATTTGACATCTTAAACTCAATATCAAGATTAATTATTAAAATAACTATTCTTACCTAGAAATCTTGATATTAAAACCCAATAAATGTATAATTCATAATTATTGCTTAATAAGCATTATTAAATAATAATATTGATTATAACTGTTAATTGATCTGTTTCTACAAGTTGGGAGAATATTTTGCAAACTAACATTTCTATCATCACTTTAATTACCTTAATTGCCATTACCACCTTAACTTGCAAAGCAGATCTAAGCTCAGAATTAGAAAAAGCACTAAAAGAAGCAAAAGACGCGAAACAAATGGCCTTAAAAGCGCAAATAATAAGAACAGACGCAGAACAAAGAAGACAAAAAAAACTTATAATCGCTATATTAAAAAGCAAAATTACAAAGGCCAAATATACATTAAAGATACACAAGAATGATGCTTGGATAGAAGACAATGATATATATGAAATAAATGCACAAGGCCAAGCATTTCATATAGCTAAGAATAGCGATACTGGTGAGGTCTATGCAAGTGACCGCAATAAGACTGCCAGAAAGCAAATTTATTTAGCCCTTGAGCATCGCCGATCAGTCATCACAAATTTTGGAGAAATCCTAAGTAAACTAGCAGAGGGTGCAAATACCAATGTTAATTACGCACCAAATGAACATGATCTTCAAACAGAATATAATATTTTAATAGAAAATATCCTAACTGAAGCAAAAAAATATGCGCATAATTACTTTGAAATTGCATTAATACCACTGCACGATAAACAAGATAAGCTTAACTCTTTAAGTTTAGATGATTTGCAAAACCTTAAAGACAAATTTGATGAACTTCAAAAGATAAGGGATACTTGCAAAATGTACGCAGAAACAATTTACAATGATTTTCAAAATGATCAAGATCATATCAAAGATGGTGCTGCTGCTAACTTAAGAAACTACATAAATCAAAATAATTATAAGAATAAATTCAAAGAATTGGTTAAAAAAACAGAAGAAACGGCTTATCAAATTAACCAAATCTTAAATAAGATAAAAATATATTGATTTGCATATTTATTTACAAGCAACTTCATAAAAGAAAATATTCTTCCTTGATTTAAAATCATACTTAAAATTAAAAGCACATTCAAAACAAACGGTTTTTCAATACACATACATAAATCACATTTCAATAATCAAATTCCAACTTAAAAATTTATGATAAGATACAATCTTTATCTTACATCTTGATGTTTTAATTAAAATAAATGTATAATATTATTTAATAATAATTACTAACTAATAATTTTTCAACTTGTATTTTCAAATCATACTTACACAATTTAATTATTAATTAGTTTTTAATTCTAAAAACAAGGAGAATATTTTGCAAAACTTTTTTATTATCACATTTTTACTATCACTCTTAGTTCTAGTTGCTTGCAATTCAGGAACTGACCAAACAAATAATAAAGGCGGAACTCCCTTAACAGAAGAAATGTATAAAGCAGAACTGGAAAAACAAAAAATAGAGTATGCACTAATGGAATTAAATCTAAGGGCTACCATTGCTCAAAAGACATTAGATATCCACTCAGATAAGAATTGGAGCGAAGACCCGGCTCAATTTAAAATGCATGACGCTACCAACAATAATGCGGCATTCGACATACTTAAAAAAGATACCAAAGCATACAACCATAATGACAACAAAAATCTCAGGAGAAAATTTTACCTAGCCTTAGAATATCACACTGATTCCATTACATCCTTTGGATTGATTTTAAATAAACTAGCAGAGGGTGCAGTTGATCAACCGCCAAACCCACAGTACAAATTGCTTGAAGCAATCGTAGACAAAGTAACTGCTCTTAGCACAAATTACTTTGAAACTGCATTCATACCGCTGACTAACAAAAAAGATAAACTTAACTCTTTAAGTATAGATGACCTAGAATCACTTCAAACGCACTTTAGAGATCTTGACGAGAAAAGACAAATTATTAGACAAAGTGCAGATGCAATACAAAACAAATTCAAGGATCCTCAGGGCAATATAGGACAACAAGATCAGTTAATAAAACACATAGATGATAACAAAAAAGAATTTATAGAATCATTTGCAGCAATAGAACAAATAGCTAAGGAAATTAAAAGCATTTTAGATACAATATAAAAACGCTATATATTTTAAAATAACTTTAAGGAGCAAAGTATACTTTGCTCTTTCTTATATTGTTTAAAAACATCTTATATCATATTTCTAATAAAAATACGCATATTCCCTACCCTACACAAAGCACGCATGTAAACACATAAATTTATTTCTTAGGAATCATATCTGCTTATTTATATTGATATTTTAATTAAAATAAATATATAATGTTATTTAATAATAATTACTAACTAATAATTTTTAAACTTGCATTATCAAATCATACTTACACAATTAATGATTAAATTATTGATTAGTTCTTAACTCTACAAACAAGGAGAATATTTTGAAACATAAACATATTTTTTTAATCTTGTCTATCGCGTTTATTTTACCACTACTTACTCTGGTTGCTTGTAATGCAAAACCTGAAAAATTGGGGAGGGATAAAAAATTTCCTGAATCGCCAGCCATTCAAGCAATACAAGCACAAATAAAACAGCATAAACGGGAATTTATAATCGCTAAATTAAAACTTAGAGTCCCAAAATACGAAAAGATGTTAAATGATCATATCAACTACGCCTGGATTGAAGATGGTGATGTGCAGCATAGATGGAAGAACTATGGGCCAGGAGGAAGGCAATATGGAATGCATCGCGCCAACCTAGCTCGGAATATATTTTTTATAATTCTCTCTCCTTATAATCGCAATTTGACATATGGCGCGCCTGAGTCAAAAGATGCCAGATCAAAAATTTATTTGGCATTTGAGTATAACGAAAACCTCATTGAAGATTTTGGAGAGGTACTTTGGTCGCTAGGAGGTCGAGCTGCTACATTTCATCATGGGGGATTAGGTATACGTAATCCCAATGAATACAATAAGTTAGTTCAAGAAATTGCGGATAAAACAGGAGAGTATGCTTGTAATTACTTTGAAGTTGCATTTGGAGAACTAATTAAAAAGCAAAATAACCTTAACTCTTTAAGTTACGACATGCTGCAAGCACTTGATCAAAAGTTTGATAAGCTTATAGCAGAAAGGGAAATGCATATCAAAGACGCAAAAACAATTTACAATGATCTTAAGGCCAATAAAGGGGAAATTAAAAAGGATAAGAATGCTGCTAAATTAAAGGATTACCTAATAAAACATAAGCCAAAATTCGAAAATTCATTTGAAGTAGTAAAAACACTAGCTAGGGAAATTAAAAATATTTTAGATACAATATAATGCCTATACATTTTAAAATAACTTCATAACGCTACTAGGAGCAAAGTACACTTACATTTGGCTCCTTTTTTATTGTTTAAAAACATCTTATATCATATTTATATTGATATTTTAATTAAAATAAATATATAATGTTATTTAACAATTATTATTAAATAACATTATTAAACTTGCATTATCAAATTATATTTACACAATTAATATGATTAAACTAATCATTAGTTCTTAACTCTACAAACAAGGGGTATATTTTGAAACATAAACATATTTTTTGGGTACCTTCTATCACATTTATTATCATATTTATTTTACCACTACTCACTCTGATTTCTTGTAATGCAGAACCTGGAAAAAAGGAAGGCTCCCCTCAATCACCAACAGAAAATGCAGCTATTCAAGCATTAAAAGCAAAACTAAAGCAGCATAAACGGGAATTTATAACCGCTAAATTAAAACTTAGAGTTCCAAAATACGAAAAAATGTTAAATGATCATATTAACTACGCCTGGATTGAAGATGGTGATGTGCAGCATAGATGGAAGAACTATGGACCAGGGGGAGACCAATATGGAATGGCACAACGGAATCAGGCGGCATTTCATGTAACCACCTCTCCTTATAATCGCAATTTGTCATATAGCAATCCAACGGCAAAAGACGCCAGATCCAAAATTTATTTGGCATTTGAATATAACGAAACCCTTATTAGAGCTTTTGGCAGGGTACTTAACGCACTAGCATTGTTTACTATTCCATTTGATCTAGCCTCAAAAAGCATACCTAATCCCAATAAATACAATAAGTTAGTTCAAGAAATTGCAGATAAAACAGGAGAGTATGCTTGTAATTACTTTGAAATTGCATTTGGAGAACTACTTAAAAAGCAAAATAATATTAACTCTTTAAGTTACGACATGCTGCAAGAACTTGATCAAAAGTTTGATAAGCTTATAGCAGAAAGGGAAATGCACATCAAAGACGCAGAAACTATCCTTAATGATTTTAAGGCCGATAAAGACCAAATTCAAAATGATACTGCTAAATTAAAGGATTACCTAATAAAACATAAGACAAAATTTAATAATTCATTTGAAGTAGTAAAAACACTAGCTAGGGAAATTAAAAACATTTTAGATACAATATAACGCTTATACATTTTAAAATAACTTCATAACTACTCTAAAAGGAGCAAAGCTACTTATGCTCCTTTTTATTGTTTAAAAACATCTTATTATCTGCTTATTTATATTGATATTTTAATTAAAAAAAATATATAATATTATTTAATAACAATTACTAACTAATAATTTTTAAACTTACGTTATCAAATTACACTTATACAATTAATATGATTAAATTATTAATTAGTTCTTAACTCTACAAACAAGGAGAATATTTTGAAACATAAACATATTTTTTGGGTACCTTCTATCACATTTATTATCATATTTATTTTACCACTACTCACTCTGATTGCTTGCAATGCAGAACCTGGAAAAACGGAAAGCTCCCCTCAATCACTAACGGGAGATGCGGCTATTCAAGTATTAAAAGCAAAATTAAAGCAGCATAAACGGGAATTTATAACCATCAAATTAAAACTTAGAGTTCAAAAATACGAAAAGATGTTAAATGATCATATCCTTTATGCCTGGATTGAAGATGGTGATGTGGACCATAAAGGGAAACCGTATAGCGGATATATAATAATAACCCAATATGGAATGGGGGGACATAATCAGGCATTTGGCATAATTAAATCTCCTTACAATACCGATGCGCATTATAATGATAATAATGATTCCGCTGCAAAAAAGGCCAGATCAAAAGTTTATTTGGCCTTTGAATATAACGAAAACCTCATTAGAGATTTTGGAAATGTACTTAACAAACTTGCAGCCTCTGCTGTTCCATTTAATAGAATCTTAGGCATACCTAATCCCAATGAATACAATAAGTTAGTTCAAGAAATTGCAGATAAAACAGGAGAGTATGCTTGTAATTACTTTGAAGTTGCATTTGGGGAGCTACTTAAAAAGCAAAATAACCTTAACTCTTTAAGTTACGACATGCTGCAAGAACTTGATCAAAAGTTTGATAAGCTTATAGCAGAAAGGGAAATGCACATCAAAGACGCAAAAACTATCCTTAATGACTTTAAGGCCGATAAAGATCGAATTCAAAGTGATGTCGCTAAATTAAAGGATTACCTAATAAAACATAAGACAAAATTTAATAATTCATTTGAAGTAGTCAAAACGCTAGCTAGGGAAATTAAAAACATTTTAGATACAATATAATACTTATATATTTTAAAATAACTTCATAACTCTACTAGGAGCAAAGTTACTTATGCTCCTTTTATATCACATTTTCTAATAAAAATGCGCATACTCCCTGCCCCACACAAAATACCCATATAAACACAGATATCATTTATTGGTGTTAATCATTATATCCATTATTATCTGCATATTTATATTGATATTTAAATCAAAATGAACATATAATGTTAATTAACAATAATTACTAATTAATAATTTATGAACTTGCATTATAATGCTCATGCAATTAATCGTAATTAAATTATTAATTGGTTCTTAACTTTACAAACGAGGAGAATATTTTGAAACATAAACATATTTTTTGGGTCCCTTCTATCGCCCTTATTTTCCCGCTCTTAGTTCTAATTGGTTGTAATCCAAATCACAAATCAAATGACACATTAAACACTGCTCCAAAAGACATATTCGCAAAAAGATCGTTAAGAGTAAAAAATATTTTAAATGCAAGAAGAAACTTAATAAACCAAATAAAGAACAAAGTCAAAACCGACCTAACTTTAATAAAGACACATGAAAAAGATATTATCAAGGAGTCTGGAACACAGCTTGGAATACAATGTGCAATCTTTGATGAAATTCACTACCAGAATGTGGTGCATGCGTCAAATAAAACATATCCCATAGACAAATACAAAATAAAGCTATTCCACGCATCTTTAAATTACAATATAATAAGATTGAAATGGCTGGGAGAAATTCTGATTCAAATGCAAGCCCCTAATACTAAGAAAGGCAATAAACTTTATAAAGCAATCATAAACACAGGAATAGAATACTATCAAAAGCCATTTGAAGCACTCGTAAATCAAATCAATATGGAACAAGACAATTTAACTCTTCTGAATGCTAAACAACTAACAAACATTATAAACAATCTTAATACAATTGAAAACTTAAGAAAAATTTGGATATCATTTGTAGATAATACAATTAATGACTATAGGACTGATACAGATATTAAAAATAACAGCATAAAATTACTAGAACACATAATCACTAAATACACAAAAATAGAAGATAAAATTAATAGTATCAAAGACATAGCTCACAAAACTAATAAAATTTTAAAGACAATAAAACACAACTATTACATTAATCAATAGGTTGATCAAAATGCGAAATACAATACCTTGCAAAAAAATTCTTAAGATTTAATAAATTTCAAAACTAACATATAAGCTTAAATCACTTCAAATAAACTAAAATGCACCTAAAAGACCTACCATCAGGCCTGGCATATACAAGGCAATTGCCGCACTAACAAATATTATGATCAAAATTTTTATTATTTTTGATCAATTCACTTGACATTCAAATTCAATAGTGTATAATATCATTTAAGAATGATTATTAGATGATAATCAAAATTAAAGAAGGAGAATATTTTATGAGAAATATTTTAAATAACATTTTTATTGGATTTGCTTTAATAGCATTTATACTAGTTAGTTGTAACACAAAAGGCAGCGAACCTGCTACCCTACAAGACGCTCAAGGCAATAACCCAACAGCACAAACTCCATTAAAACCAATACCAGCCAAACCAGCAAATGATGTTGCCCAAACAAATGAAGCTCAAAAACAAATTGTAATAAATGCTCTTAAGCAAAAAGTCGCAAGTGAACAAGCCATGCAAAAAGGCAAGGTTGAAAAGACTAATCAATACGGAATGAAAGATGGAGTGTTTAAAAAATTAACTAACACCACTAATAACAAAACCTACGAAACTGCTGATAACAAGTCTTTAAGAGAAAAATTTTATGCATCTTTAGATTGGATCGAAAAAACCATTGAGGACTTTGGAAAAATCATTGCTCAAATCGAAGCAGACGCCACCCATAAAGGTACTTGGACTGCAGATCTAATAAAAGCAGGACAAAATATTCAAGAAGAACTTGATAAAGTAAACACTCAAATAGACGCAAAAAAAGACAAGCTTAATTCTTTAAGTCTTGAAAAACTAAACGAACTTAAAGTCAACTTTGAGAAAATTGAAAAATCAAAAAAGACTTGGAAAACATTTGTAGATGAGGTTATCGCAGATCATACGGCTGATAAAGGTAGCATCAAAAATGATGTTCAAAAATTAGCAGCACATATAAAGACATCATATGACAAGGACATCAAAGCTGCCCCTAAAAGCACTAAAGACACAGGTGCTGAAATTAAAAAAATACTAGATGAAATAAAATAACATCACAAAATACATTTAAATATAATCATTACAACCATAGAAGAGAAGATATTCTTCTCTTCTTTTTTAATTAAAAAACTTATAACTAATACCTCAGGATAAAATTAATTGCAAATCAACGCAACAAGAAAAATAATATTTTTCTCTTAGGTTTATTGGTTTTCAAATTATTTGATATACAATATCATATAAGAATCATTATCAATTTGATTGTGGTATAATAATATTAAGGAAGGAGAATATTTATGAGAAATATTTTAAATAACATTTTTGTTGCATTTGCTTTAACAGCATTTACACTAGTTGGTTGTAATCCAAAGGGCGGTGATTTTACTGCACTACAAGATACCCAAAGTGATAATGCAACAACACAAATTCCAGCAAACCTAAATCTAAATGACAAACAAAAACTCGCACAAAACGCCTTGGAAAAGGCTCAAGGCATAAAGTCAGACAAAGAAAAAGACAAAGAAAAAGATAAAGAAAAAGATAAAGCACCATTAATAGCATGGGTAACAAACAAAGCTCAAACTAGTATAGCTTCAATCAAGCAATATAAAAATAAGACTGAAGATGACGACCAATATGGAATGAAACAGGGGGTATTTAAATTATTAAAAAACTTGGGAAATCAAAAAACAGTAAATTCTGATGAGAATACAGCCCTCAGAAAGTTATTTTATTTATCCTTAGAGTGGAATGAAGACAAAATTAGAAAGTTCGGAATAATCTTTAACAAAATAGATCTAAATAACATCAATAATTTGACACAAAACATCTTCTTAGCAGGAGCAGGTCATGCTCAAAGATATTTTGAACAGATAATTAATATAATAGAGAACAAAAAAGATAATCTTAAGACCCCGTCTCTTCAAGAATTAAAAAATATTAAAAGCAAACTTGAGGAAATTTACGAATTAAAACAGAAATGGACAGATACTATTAATAATATCATTACGGATTATGAGGCTAATACCGATGACAGCCAAAATAACAACCAAGCATTATTAAAGCACATAAACTCTAAGTATGGTCGGGTATTTAAGGATGAAATTCCTAAAATTCAAGCACTAGCTCAAGATATTGAAAAAATTTTAAAATAACACTTTACAAAGCATTAGAACCTTAGGAAGGAAATTATTTTTTCCTTCCTTTCTTATTTTAGAGAAAATGCCAAAAGCAATAAAAATAAATCCCAACTAATAAATTACAAAAAAAATAATATTTTTTATTGGTTTTTCAAATTATTTGATATACAATGTCATATTGTAATTATTACTAATTTGATTACGATATATAATAATATTAAGGAAGGAGAATATTTATGAGAAATATTTTAAATAACATTTTTGTTACATTTGCTTTAACGGCATTTACACTAGTTGGTTGTAACCCAAAGGGCAGTGATCTTACTGCACTACAAGATACCCAAAGTAATGATACAACAACACAACAACACATAACGCTCAGCCCACAACTAGCTGCTAGCAATGTTAAATTAGAAGGAAAAAAAGGAAATTTAATACCTAAACCAGAATTAAAGCCAGAAAACCCAAATGACAAACAAAACCTTGCACAAAACGCTTTAGAAAAAGCTCAAGGCGTAAAGTCAGAAAAAGACAAAGAAAAAGATAAAGCACCATTAATAGCATGGATAACAAACAAAGCTCAAACTGATATGGCTTTAATAAACAAATATAATAATAATATTGAAGACACTGAGCAATACGGAATGAAACAGGGGGCATTTAAATTCTTAAAGAACACAGAAAATAATAAAATAATGAATTCTGTCGAAAATACACAATTAAGAAAGCAATTATATTCATCCTTAGACTGGAGCGAAGGCAAAATCAGAAAGTTTGGCACAATCTTGAACACAATAGAACGAAATGATCCCAATAATTTGGCAAAAACGATCTTATCAGCAGGAGTAAATTATGCTCAAGGATATTTTGAGTGGATAATTAGTATCACACACAACAAAATAGAGCATTTAAATAAATTAACACTTCGGAAATTAAAAAATATTAAAGTCAACTTTGAAAAAATTGATAAACTAAGACAGAAATGGAGAGATACTATTGACAACATCATTGCTAAGTATGAGGCTAATACTGATGGCATGCAAAATGACAACCAAGTATTAATAAACCATGTAAACTCTCAGCATGGCACAATATTTAAATATTTCATTCTTAACATGCAAGTAATAGCTCAAAATATTGAAAAAATTTTAAAATAACACCTTACAAAGCATTAAAACCTTAGGAAGGAAATTATTTTTTCCTTCCTTTGTCTTTTTACAGACAAAATACCAAAAAGCAATAAAAATAAAGCCCAACTAATAAATTACAAAAAATAATATTTTTTTCTTGAGTTTATTGGTTTTTAAATTATTTGATATACAATCTTATATAAGAATCATTATCAATTTGATTATGATATATAATAATATTAAGGAAGGAGAATATTTATGAGAAATATTTTAAATAACATTTTTGTTGCATTTGCTTTAACAGCATTTACACTAGTTGGCTGTAATCCAAAGGACGGTGATCTTACTGCACTACAAGATACCCAAAGTGATAATGCAACAACACAAATTCCAGCAAACCTAAATCTAAATGACAAACAAAAACTCGCACAAAACGCTTTAGAAAAAACTCAAAGCTTAAAATTAGAAGAAGATAAAGCACCATTAATAACCTGGATAACAAACAAAACTCAAACTGATACGGATTTAATAAACAAATATAACAATAATATTGAAGACCCTGAGCAATACGGAATGAAACAGGGAGCATTTAAATACTTAAGAAATTCAGCAAATCAAAAAACAATAAATTCTGTCGAAAATATACAATTAAGAAAGCGATTATATTCATCCCTAGAGTGGAACGAAAACACAATTAAAAAATTTGGAACAATTATAAATGAAATAGAAAACAATCAAAACAAGGATTTGGCAAAAAATATCTTAAACTCAGGAACAGATTATGCTCAAGGGAATTTTGAACAAATAATTGACAAAATAGAAAACAAAAAAGATAATCTTAAGACTTTGACAATTCAAGAATTAAAAAATATTAAAAGCAAACTTGAAGATATTGACACATTAAGACAGAAATGGAAAGATACTATCAATAACATCATTGCTAAGTATGAGACTAATACTGATGGTATACAAAAGGATAGCCAAGAATTACTAAAATACGTAAACTATCAGTATGGCCGGGTATTCAAGGATGAAATTCCTAAAATTCAAGCACTAGCTCAAGATATTGAAAAAATTTTAAAATAACACTTTACAAAGCATTAGAACCTTAGGAAGGAAATTATTTTTTCCTTCCTTTGTCTTTTTACAGATAAAATACCAAAAAGCAATAAAAATAAAGCCCAACTAATAAATTACAAAAAATAATATTTTTTTCTTGAGTTTATTGGTTTTTAAATTATTTGATATACAATATTATATAAGAATCATTATCAATTTGATTATGATATATAATAATATTAAGGAAGGAGAATATTTATGAGAAACAATATTTTAAATAACATTTTTGTTACATTTGCTTTAACGGTATTTACACTAGTTGGTTGTAATCCAAAGGGCAGTGATCTTACTGCACTACAAGATACCCAAAGTGATAATGCAACAACACAACACATAACGCTCAGCCCACAACTAGCTGTTAGCAATGTTAAATTAGAAGGAAAAAAAGGAAATTTAATACCTAAACCAGAATTAAAGCCAGAAAACCCAAATGACAAACAAAACCTAGCACAAAACGCTTTAGAAAAAGCTCAAGGCGTAAAATCAGAAAAAGACAAAGAAGAAGATAAAGCACCATTAATAGCATGGATAACAAACAAAGCTAAAACTGATACGGATTTAGTAAACAAATATAACAATAATATTGAAGACGCTGATCAATATGGAATGAAACAGGGAGTATTTCAATACTTAAGAAATTCAGCAAATCAAAAAACAGCAAATTCTGTCGAAAATACACAATTAAGAAAGCAATTATATTCATCCTTAGACTGGAGCGGAGACAAAATCAGAAAGTTTGGAACAATCTTGAACACAATAAAACGAAATGATACCAATAATTTGGCAAAAACGATCTTATTAACAGGAATAAATTATGCTCAAGGACATTTTGAATGGATAATTAGTATAACATACGACAAAACAAAGCATTTAAATAAATTAACACTTCAAGAATTAAAAAATATTAAAAGCAAACTTCAAGAAATTGACAAATTAAGACAAAAATGGATAGATACTACCAATAACATCATTACCGATCATGAGGCTAATGCTAATGGCATACAAAAGGATAACCAAAAATTACTAAAGCACGTAAACTCTCAGTATGGCTGGATATTTAAGGATGAAATTCCTAAAATTCAAGTACTAGCTCAAGATATTGAAAAAATTTTAAAATAACGCTTTACAAAGCATTAGAACTTTAGGGGGGAAAAAATAATTTCCTTCCTTTATCTTTTTACAGATAAAATACCAAAAAGCAATAAAATCAACTAAATTCACAAAACCTATTCAGCAAATCTATTCTCGTACATCTTTTTTTTAATATCAATATTAATAATTGATCATATCTTAATAATTCCCGGTGTAATGGATCTAACTTATATTAATTGGTTATTATTCTCTTAACCAGTCTTTTAAGCACATATAAAGACCGTACAATCTGATTAAACAATGGATTAATCCCTTTCTCCTCATGATAGATATTTTCCAAATGGGCCAATATTATTTGTCTATCATTAGTCCTTGACGCTTCTCCTATATGCATTTTAATTTGAAATATTATGTTCTCCCTTAAATTAATCAATTCACGTAGTTGAAATGTAGCATTATTAATTTCATCTTCAGTTGCTAATTCCTTAAGTTTACCCAAAGCGTAATCATTTAAATGCATCTGCCGCCCATCCCCTCCTCTGGAAACAACTGCAACCCTACGTAAACTATTTAACACATTTTGAACAACTTCCCTATCCTTACGTCTTTGATAAACCCTTTGTCCCTCAACATTTTTACCGTCTCCTAAAGTCATCAATATACTCTCCAACTTCTCAATAAAAGTAACATCATACCCTAAACTCTCATAAACGTCATAGTGTGTATCTGGGGAGCTAAAATATTGTGGAAATTCTTTAAAAGGAATCTTAAATGAACGACCACCTTGTTTAAAGTTAGTTCTTAACTTTTTAAGCGATGTGCTAAACTGCCGTACCTCTCTTACTAATGTCTCATAAGGTGTATCGCTATCATTTGTATGCATTAGATCGCCAATTGGTATTTTTTCCTGTTTTAGTACGCTACTAGTCGTTATTCCGCTGCTGCTGGCCCCTTCCGATACCCTAGGGCTACGAGTTACTATTCTTTTTTTATCTTTTGACATACTTAATTTATCTTTTTCCCCACAAGATACAATGACTACAAATAATACCCAAAATAATATACTAAATTTTTTCATTAAAATCTCTCCTCTTTTTTGTTTTTCCACTATACAAACAATAATTAATCTTATATAATAAGTATTACATTATGATACTTATTATACGTTACAATCCATATGATTTAAGGTTTTTAAATTATTACTTCGTCCATTCACAACAAACAATATTTAAAATATCAGCTTGGATACCCCAAGCTGATAGGTGGCTTAACCTTTTTTAAATCTTTATTACTTCTTTTCAATATTTACTATGGATAAACTACTGTTTCTATGATCTTTTTATAGAAGTTACTTCTTGTATGCTTTTTAAACTCTAAGAACGCTAAATTCACTAGAGCTGATCCACAAACTTAACTTCAGGCTGTTTTAAGCTTAGTCTTTATTTCTCTTGTTCTTTAACACTTGAATATAGCCTAAATTCATAGTTTGATTAACACTCATTGTATTTAAGCATTGTAACATAATATTGGGACAAATTCATCCCGCACCTAAATTTAAAATCTCTGAAATTTTTTCAAAAAAAAGGTCTGAAACAGACCTAAATAAACTAATTTCTTTATTTTCATGTTTAATCTTATATTTAATCTTTACACTAAATAAAAGACATGACAAAAGACATATTGGTTTAAGTAACATACACATAACATAATAATTAATGCTATTGTGTATTATACTATGGGAAGTTTAACCGCTCCATTTAAATTTAAACTTACCCTCTTATAAAGAACGAATTAAATGTCCAATGTCATTTGATATTTTCAATAAAGAGTGGATTTCCAACGCTATAGGCCCATCTGAAGCAGCAATTACTCTCAATGACGACAACATCCTATCTCTATTATTTTTATATTCTATTGCCCCATTCAACTTATTAACTATTTTAAGCATCACATTTGCTCTTACGTCAATAAACTCTTGTAACTTAAGGTCAATTTCAGCTATTTTTTCTGAAGACATGCTTTTATTAATTAAAGCTAATTTTTCTTCACTGAAATTCAAACTTAAATTTAGATAGGCATAAGCTGAAGCATAATATAATTGGTATAACACACCTGCCATAAGCTTCGTTTCACTATCGCTGTATCTATAATCATTAATATCGATTGATAAATCTAACTCTTTACATAGACTTTTTAAAACCTGAATATCTTCAATACTATTTCCTAATGTTGCATAAATTTTTCTCTTTATCCTTTGATGCTCATAATATTGTAATTTTTTAGCAATAACCTGGTCATCAAATAAAGAGTCTTTTGGATCAAATCCTGCTTCTTTGGCTGCAACTGTATCTACTACAGCATTAAGCTCTTTAATATGAAAGTCTAGCCTCATGGTGAATATTTTATAAGCCAGATCTCTGGCTGCTTTACCATCTTGCTTCCCATCACCATCTACAGTTCCATCACCATCTACAGTTCCATCACCATCTACAGTTCCATCACCATCTACAGTTCCATCACCATCTACAATTCCATCACCATCTACAGTTCCATCACCATCTACAGTTCCATCACCATCTACAGTTCCATCACCATCTACAGTTCCATCACCATCTACAGTTTTATCACCATCTACAGTTTTATCACCATCTACAGTTTTATCACCATCTACAGTTTTATCACCATCTACAGTTTTATCACCATCTACAGTTTTATCACCATCTACAGTTTTATCACCATCTACAGTTTTATCACCATCTACAGTTTTATCACCATCTACAGTTTTATCACCATCTACAGTTTTATCACCATCTACAGTTTTATCACCATCTACAGTTTTATCACCATCTACAGTTTTATCACCATCTACAGTTTTATCACCATCTACAGTTTTATCACCATCTACAGTTTTATCACCTCCAACCAACAAACTAACATTATCTACTTTTATTGGTGTTAAAATGCCCCTTCTTAACTCTTCCCTAACTAATGGGGCGCGTCGTGGTATAACCACCTTATTTAAAGCAGAACCTCTTATTACTCCACCTCCTTTGGAAATTACACCATCTAAATGTTTCTTCCCTTGATGCCCACATCCTATCATCATTATGCTTATAGCACAACAAATTAATACAATAAATTTTTTCACTCACTTCTCCTTGAACATTAAAATAAATTTATAAATCAACTTGTAATTAATATAATTAATAAATCAACTTACAATTAAATCAATTTATAAATTGATTTATTATTAAAACAATTTACTTAATATTTATAATTTAATCTGTAACGATAATATAAGCTCATTTAAAAGTTTATTTTTCAAGTTATCTTTACAAAGATTTTTTAAAAACATTATCTTTTACTCAAATCTCTGCTATCTTGGAAAGAAATACAAATTAATATACAAATTGGTAGAACATTTAAAATTAATGGACTCTAAGTCTGGTGATGAATAATTAACATTTATAACTTTATCAGTACTTTTCATTAATGTTTATTTAAATAAACTTATTCAATAATAAGATATAACTTAAAAAACAATGCAATAGAAATACGCCTCTTCTACCAAGGATTAAATATCTTCGTCATCCACATTTCTTGTATTTCAAAACGCTATACTCCATTAGTTAGGAATTACAAACATCCTGCCAGTCTGGGCAGATTTTGTTTAATTAGTATAAAAAGAAATGTTTATACTAATTTGGAATATGACGAGAAAGTTATGGGCAATTTCAAACAATTTCAAACAAAAACAATTTTAAACAATGTCAGATAATTGAAATACAATTGGAAGATCTAAAACAGAGTTTGCCAAGGTTTCTAATTATATGGGTTTAATTATATGGAACTTTAGCATTTAAGAGATAGTAAGTACGTTCTAGAGATCTTGCGGGAATAGTTAGATTTTTGGTATCAAGATATATTACTTCATAAGTAAAATTACAATTTTAGCTCTACTAAATTAATACAACCATAACTCAAATCAATTAATAATAATTGATAATAAATCATAAAAATGCCAGTCTACGCACACTTAGAAACATAAACTGGCTAAAACAATTTACCCTGTATTTTACATTTTTTCTACATTTAAATCAAAAACTCTTGCCCTACAACTAAGGCAATTGTGGCCACAATTAAATGTGGTCAAACATTCTTATCTCCCCAAACTGCACCATCTGCTTTAATCTACCAACATAAAAGCAAATGTCCCCTTTTAAGCTTAGTAAGTTACGTGAAAAATAATAGTTAGGAGCACCATACACTGGTAACGCTAAAACTTCCGAACTACAAAGCTCTCCGCTTGTACCAATTATTGACATCAATCTCTCGCTCATTTTATCTGGATCATTCAAACTTGCCACTTCCCTTAGCCTATCTTTCAATATTTTTGCAATCAAAGCATGATAATTAATCAACATTTCTACCATAGACTTAACAACATCAAGCTTTTCTAAATCATCACTTTTTTGAAGCAGATCTAAATTAACTTGTCTAAAACCAAGTTGCATAACTTTGCGGACATTCGACGCACCATATAATAAATCTCTAACTAAATCCCGAGCAGCATCAATACGACTCCACCACATATTTTTAGCTGTTAATCTCTCTACTATACTTTTTAAGTCAAGAATAGCTTCCCTATCATAGTCTAGCGACATATAAAGATCATCTTTAACATACTGATTTTTTATATCTTTTGACCTAAGGGAAGTCCTATTATTGGGACCCACCATCTTATAAACCTCAAAGTGGGAATACCATTGGGAGCCATCAAAAAATGACCCAAATTTTTCATTATGCAATATGCCATCAGCAAAATCAGATCCGTCAAACTCTTTCATAAGCTTATCACGCTTAGAGTCCCATGTTGCATTAAAATCATCTATCATCGCCTTCAAGTCGGCATAAACTTCCCCTGCTGACCTTACTATTCTTAGATTTTCTAAATTTTCTTCTAGCAGCTGATACTCGTTATTGCCTTGGGTATAAACTTCATATGTTACTAAACCTGATGATTGATCCCCTGATGAATCTGACTGACTATTTGCTGGTAATGTACCTGTGGAACATCCAACAAATACACTTAAAACACTTGTAATAAGAAATACTATAAATATTTGCATTACTAAACATTCTCCTTTCTCACTTTATACCTTACAACAAAGCATGTACACCATAACACTGTACAATAAGCAATGTATAATTTTTATATAAAGCAATATTTTACTACTAATTGTGTATGTATATTATTAAACTAATTAGTAAGATAATACTATCTTAATCAACTTCAAATATCAATGCCTAACCTTTCTTCAATTTTTTTGTCACTCTTATCCTTGTATCAAACAAAAAACTTAAATCAAAATAAATGGCAAAATACTCTTAAATGATGCTCCTAATAGATACCTTAGATTAATAATCTTAAAAAAGATAAAGATATATGTAATACATACTCTCATCATAAACTTGTTCTCTACATTCCTTATTTTTCATGAGATTTCAAAAGAAATTACAAATTTGAATTTATAAAATTGAGTCACCACCTGATCCAGACTACTTATCTAAGAAATGTAGACCGGTATTTTTATTATCAACCTTTTTTAATTAACTACTTAAAGACAGTAAAATAAATCATAACACCTACTATTCTACATTTATTATTATAAATAATACATATTATATCTTTATATCTATTATTATATACGAATTATTATTAATTACCACAATTAATATCATTTTTTTCAAGATTTTTACTTACTATTTTATTTATTTCTATACTTAATTTTCATATTTTATCTGTAATTTATAAGTCCAATTAAACTATACAATAGTGAACTTTGATAAACTTCTCTTTAAAAACCTCAATAGCCACGCTGCCGCTTTTGGAATTTGCTGATTAGTCCACTACTTACACTCTACATACACATAAACTTAACAATAATTAAAATACTTATTTATTATTAAATAATTTATCTTTAAATTTATTCCCATATTACTAATAAAATATAGAAATAATTAAAGCAATATCATAATAAGTCAACACAATAAAAAACCAGTTTACGTCTTTAAATTAAATTTTAAAATACGTAAACTGAACCAGGTGGTGGCTTAACCTGTAATATTTATTATACATTAAATAATGTAAAATTTGCAACCTATCGTAATTAATATTAAATTAAAACTTACAACTAAATTTAAACAGCAGACTGCCTAACAAATACAAAAGCTTGATTGATTGTATCTTTAATAGTACTTCCCCCTCCCTTTGTGCAAGCATATTATCTAGCATAATATTAAAATACCATTTACAATATTATTTACAGTCAACCAAACACAAAAAATATAGCCTACACACTTATGTAGGCTTAATACTTAATTAATACTTAATATAATAAATTACTATTAACGTCTTGCTCACAAGCAACCGCAGGCTACTACAAATGCATAGATTATGACGCTGAGCTTACTTATTTATCAATGCTTTAACTTTATCTTGAATTTTGTAGCGCAAGCTTGTCAAATTCCTACCTACAACACAAATTGGATTATCAGCACATTTTTTCATTCGCATAGTAAGATCTTTACGGGAATCAATGATCGATTTTAATGCCTCTTTAATCTGTTCTTTGTCACTTAAAGCCGCTGCTTCCCTGATTGTATTTTGGAGTAGTCCTACCATCTTCTCCCTTTGTACAAGCACATCATCTAGCATAGCCTCAAGCTCACCTAAACCCTCTACATCTTGTACGTCTTTAGGCTTGATTAAATTGACATTACTTTCAATAAAACCCAAATCTATTCCAATTATCCCTAAAACCGCCAATAACTCAGCAGGAGTCCGCAAATTCACCTCGCTATTATCAGTCTTAGTTGTTAAACTCATTACTATTGCTTTCAAATTATCTAAAGTTTCAACATCTCGCTTTAAGCTAGTATGAACTTGCCTATATTGAGCTCTGGGAACATCAGCCCAAACTGTAGAAAAAATATTCTCAAATTTAGACTCATCAAATCCTTCAGGCTTATAACTTAATGAATCTTTAAACTTATTAAAGCTCTCAAGTAATGCCATATAAGCTTTCTCTGGTATTTTTACTTTATATTCTCCTGCTGGTGTTCTTGATTTATATTCCCCTGCTGGTGTTATTGATTCATCTTCTCCTGCTGGTGTTATTGATTCATCTTCTCCTGCTGGTGTTCTTGATTTATATTCTCCTGCTGGTGTTCTTGATTTATATTCTCCTGCTGGTGTTCTTGATTCATCTTCTCCTGCTAGCGTTATTGGGCCATCTTCCCTGCTCTTAGGTCCACATCCCAACACTAACCCCAACACATTGAGTATAAATATTGCCATACATATCTTTTTCATTAACATTTTCCTTTCTACTTTATTTTCGCATTACACACTACCCTTATATTATGCAGCATATAATACATCTTTATACTTATTATAATACAATAATAATACTATTAATTTAATATGTCTAATTATATTTCATTAATTAATCTCTTTGCCTAAATTTAATTGGCGCTCTACATCTTGACTTTGCTTCTCTTAAATTTTTCTTCCCTAAGCAACAAAAACAAAAATATAGCCTACACACTTATGTAGGCTTAATACTTAATTAATACTTAACATAATAAATTACTATTTAACGTATTACTCACAAGCAACCGCAGGCTACTTAACAAATATACAGGTTATGACAATGACTAGATCTATTTCTCTAACTATTCCTTCTTAGACCCTTTCTTCTTGGGACTTTTCTTCTTTAACTCTTCCTCTTTAATTCTTGCGCTAAGACGATCCTGTCTCTCCTGCTGTTCTACTAAATCATCAATCTTATTTTTAATTATATCTCTTAAGCCTAGCAAACTATCATGACCATTCTCAATTTTCTCCAAAATCTCTCCGTTCTTACCAAAAGTTAAATTTACGGCATCCCTAATTGATGCGACCTTTTTTAAACCTGATATATCCCTTATTTTCTCCTTTAATAGTTCTATCACATGTTCCCTTTTTAAATGTAAGTTACCCAAAGCAAGCCTAACAACATTAATTACCTCTATATTATTACTCTTCTGCAATATACTTAAGTTGGCATTACTTAAAATCTGACCATCCTCTTCCACAACATCACTAACGTAAATCCCACTATCTCTTAACCCTATCAATAACTTTTCAGCTGCTTCCTTATCAGCAGCAATACCAGTAGCTTTTAATGCCCTTACAACTTGTCTTACTCTCTCAATATGTATAATGCCATGCTTTAGGCCAATGTAAAAATAATCCTTTGAGTAATAATCATCACTTCTAAAGGACCGATTAAAGTCATTAAAAATGTCATCGAATGTGGACTTGTCAAATCCTTCAGGCTTAGAATTTATTGAATCTTTAAGCTTACCCAAGCTTTCAAGTAATGCAGCATAAGGTGTCTGTGGTAGTGGAACCTTGTATGGGCTTGGTTTTATTGGATCGGGCGTATTTAATTGATTCATCGTATGGATAATTTTTACTGCATGTAAATTGATTGGACTATTTGATGAAACTTTTGCACCTGCTGCACAGCTTAGCATCAATAACCCCAAAATACTAACTGCACATATTATCATACCTGTTCTTATCATATATTCTCCTTATCTTAAGTTATGTGTATCTTTCATGATTAACAATACATAGGAACTATGAATCTATGCAAAATCTATGTAAGACACAATACTTACCCGTAAGATTAATTAATAATATTGCCAATTAATAGTTTTGTTATTATTTTTATTAATAATAACAAAAAGACCAGCTTACGTCTTTAATTTACGTTTTAAAGTACGTAAGCTGGATCAGGTGGTGGCTTAACCTGTAATATTTATTATACTTAAATAATATTAAATCTGCAATCAAATTTAAATTTTAAATTAAATTGCATGCCACATTGCAGTTAAGCAGCTGCAGCTTGCATATGCATGCATTACCATGGTGCTGGCTTATGTAATAATTTATTGACTTGCTTCCTAATTGCATTTCTCAGGCCTTGTAAACCTAAAATTGGCTCACTAGTAGAATAAATTCTATCATAAATAAATCCAGGTTTATTAATAAACTTATTAATATGCAAACTCACTCCTAGAGCTGCTCCTTGCATAGTAGCTAATCCTGCTGCTCCTTGTAGCACTATCTTAACTTTCTCTATTATCTCATTACGTACCAATAACATACGATCTAGCATGTCTTTAAGCTCTGTAATGCCTGCTTCATTATCGACACTTTTAAGTAAAGTTAAATTGTCTTTACTTAAAATTTCATTCTCATCATTAAAAACTTGAATTACATATTGTATACTATTATTTAAATTACTTAACAAATCAGAAGCAGCACCCCAATTCACACCCTGTTTAAACACATCAGAAGCAAGATTCCAATTCTCACCCTTTTTAAACAAATCATAAGCAGCTATCAAATTTACACCCTCAGAAGCAGTATTCAAATCCACAGGTCTACCAGAACCTGCCAACATCTCTATTACCGCCCTTAAATGACCTAAAGTTTTAATATCTCGCTTTACGCTAGCATAAACATGCTCTGTTCTAGGACTAACTTGAGGGGGAGAATGCCAAAATTTGTTAAACATACTATAAAACTGAAATTCATCAAAACATTCAGGCTTATAACTTAATGACTCTTTAAGTCTCTCCAAACTTTCAAGTAATGCAGCATAAGCTTCCTCTGATAATATCATTGATTCTACTGGTAATATTCTTGGCTCTCCTGATAATATTGTTGATCTTTTTTGCAACATTTCTGAGCCGCCTTTCTTAATCTTAACTCCTAAGCCACGTAACTTTGATAATAAACCATTACCACTTGAAGAATTTTCTTTAAAAAATTCAGCACCAGATGGACACCCTAACAATAGTACGAAAGAACACAAAACACAGGCTATAATACATGTTTTTTTCATTAAAAAACTCCTTTTTTACATATACATACCACACGGCAATGTTATACCTAAACAGCATATAATATATTTCAATCATTATATTGCATTATTATTAATTAACATTATTAATATGTTATTTATTAACAGAATTTATTATTTTGTACTGTACTCTTTAGTTTACTTCTACCTTTCTTAATTTATCTTTATTAATTAATAATGCAATGGATTTAGTCCGGCATGCTAGCAGCTCATGCAACTTGCTACCTAGGCTATTGTAGGAAACTTAACATATAACTTAACACATATATTACAAATCAATATAATCTGCATTTAATATGATCTGCATTAAGCAGGGTGCATCACCTTAAGCAAAATAAATACACTATCATTCTGACCTTAAAACCTGCAATCTTAAATTATTAAATGTACTTTCAATCTTAGTTCGTAAATCTCTCAAGCTTCGTTTTGTGGCAGAATTAATGTTCTCTTTAAGATCGCCTTGAGCACTGGTAATCAAATTAAGCACAAGCAAAACCTTTGCATTATCACCTACCACTCTTACCGCCTCTTTTAACATACCTTTAGCCATATCTACTACAATATTTCTCAAACTAAGCATCTCATCTAAATCAGCCTTAAGCAAATTCATGCCCCTTAAATCATTGCTATGCCGCAGAACATCTAAATTGGCTTGACTTAAAATCCCTTCATTCTCATCCACAATTTCTCTGATGTACATCGCACTAGCCCTTAAACGATACAATAAACACAAAGCAAAAACTTTATCGGACTGACTGGCATTTGATGATGTTAAAGCATCTACCACGGTTTTTAAGTTTGTAATATCCGCAACTTCATGCTTTAGGCTAACATAAACATCACCCCTTGCCCTATCATCATTAAAATCCATCTTAAACTCATTAAATATACTACTCTTAAACTGATCCTTGATTGGCAAAAAAACATCACGGTTATAACTATAAGAAGCCTTAAGAGCTGATAAGCTTGTGTTTAATGCATCGTAAGATGCCACTACCTGTGGGTACCTTGCTCTAGGTGGGGGCGGTGTAGATGGTGCTCCGATATCTCCTGTAAATCTATGAGAACCAGATGCATTACCACCTGGAACTTTTCCACCCGCAAAACACCCCAACATTAATCCCAAGGTACCAAATAAGCAGATTAGCATAGATATTTTTTTCATCAATATTCTCCTTTCTCAGTCTCCCTACACACTTATGTAAGAAAGATTAAAATAATCTTTAACATAATTATTTTATACTAAATACATCTAAAATTCAGCAACTAAACATACCACTATGACATGGAATTAATAAGCTTAAGCTTATCTTTATTTTTACTATATCTCTCTTATCAAAACCTGCTGCTTCATCTAGTACTACTTAATATGACTTATTAATATA
The DNA here is from genome assembly GCF_023035675.1 of Borrelia hermsii DAH. Lineage (NCBI taxonomy): Bacteria > Pseudomonadati > Spirochaetota > Spirochaetia > Spirochaetales > Borreliaceae > Borrelia > Borrelia hermsii. Next base: position 52,634 of record NZ_CP073142.1, read on the forward strand.
AGTCCCTCAAAACAACATCTTCTCTACTAGAAAATTAAATTTATTAAAATCATTATGTGAAAACAAATTTAACTCATAAACGCTTCTAGAATTTTCCGTTATAGCCAAATTGTAACTGTAGTCGAGGCTTGAACATCATATTCTCTATCTTATCAAGTATAACTTTTATGCTTTCGTCTCTCTTTCTCATAAAAACTTTTCTATTAATCAATCCATCTTTATCAATAATAGGCTTAAGCTTATCCTTAATTTTTACTATATCTTTCTTATCAAAACCTGCTGCTTCATCTAATATCTCTTGAATACTAATTATTAAATTACCCCTCAAAAACAACACCTTCTCTACCAGCAAACTAAGCTTATTAAGCTGCTCTTCAGATAACAAAAGCATTAAACATTTATTATTATCTATAGAACTTATAAATGACTGAACCGACTCCCCGCTAATCTTTAAAACTTTAAGCAAATTAAAAGCAGCTCTTTTATTATCCTCACCATCTGATTCTAATAAGTTCTTTACTATATCTCTCAATTTAGTAACATATGTTTCATTATAATCTAAACCAACATAAATGGGGGTCTTCTCCCACTCTTTTCCAAATTCCCTCTTCAATTGCTCATTATGTTCAAATGGAATCTCTTCATTAAACCGAGCTTCTTTTAATGCAAATGCCTGATTTTTAACACAATATTCACCCTTAAAATCCAAATAGCTCCCACGTAATATTAATTTTTCAACCTTATCAATTCGTTCATCTCGCCAATATCCCCCACATGGTCCTTTATTGCCTTTGACTATTTTAGAGCCCCAATATTTCTCGCGCAATCCTGCTGGCCCTTGTAACCCTCGCGAACCAGGTGCTCCTGCAGATCCTGCTGGTCCAGGTGCTCCTGCTGGCCCATTACAATTTAAAAAGACCAAAAAGCTTAAAATACACATTACCACACATGTTCTTATCATGAAATGAATCATGGCTCTTCTCCTTTTCCCCTACACACTTATGTAGAAAACCCAACATAATATTCTCCATAAATATATCTAAACTTCACCCAGCACATACACTAGGCAGCGAATCTACTCCTCTGTGTTACGTTTTCAAGATTTTATATTTGAACAAACTTCAGTCTTAATGGCATCTCTTAAGCCTTTCAAGCTTCTCTCAGACTGACTAGCATTTATTTCCTCATAAATAATTTTGCATTCAATAAAAACCAACATCAAATGATCTTGCATCTCCCCCATGTATTTTAACTGTAGTATTACAGGATAAACTCTTCCATCTCCTCTCTCACCCCTATCTCCGTTATTCCCGTATTTTCTTCTGGCCAGCCCTTTCAGTCCTTGTGGACCTACTGGTACGCACCCATGGACCACTACATCCCACCTATCATAAGCTCCAAAGCAATTATAATGCACATTACCATGTAGTCTTTCCATTAAATATCCCCTTTTGACATAACACAAAAATATTCTCAGACTATAAAAAACATAATATTTATTCATATTAATCATAATAATTAATACTATATTAATCAGAATTTTTACTTAACTACTTTATTGTTCTTGTTTCTTTAACCCTAATTAGCAATATTTACTTTAAAAACCTACACAAACTTAATAATGCACATTAAGTAATATTTTTGATATTTATTATGTTTAAATATATAGATCTTAAACCGTGCATCACTAAGACAATAATGCTTGCTTTAATTCATCAATTTTTCTTGCGGCTGCATTATACTAGGCTACAGAAATCTAGACCATATTAAAGTTTTTTCAATTATCCTATTTATTGAATCGCATAAACTTTGTAAGCTTTTGTTACCACTTTTTTTAGCAATTTTATTATGGATCCGCCCGCCTTTAGCAGTAATAAGCTTAAGCTTACCTTTAATTTTTACTATATCTTTCTTATCAAAACCTGCTGCTTCATCTAGCACTGCTTGAATATGCCCTATCAAATCTCCCCTTACAAATAACATATTGCTTATAAGCAAACTAAGTTTATTAACATCCCCTTCAGTCAACAAAAGCAGCCCACATGCATTATTATCTACAGCTATTATAACTGACCGAACTAACCCCCCACTAAGCTTTAAAACTTTAAGTAAATTAAAAGCAGATTCTATATTATCATCACCACCTACTTCTAATAAAGTATCTATTATGTATTTTAATTTCATAACATACATCTCATTATGATCTAAACTAGCATAAATATCGGTCTTTTTTAAATCACCCTCAAATTCTTTTTTAAATTTTTCATTATATTCAAATGGAATATCTTTATTAAACTTAGCTTCTTGCAACTCAAATTCCCGCTTGTTTGCCCAATATGCACTTATAAGATTGAAGTGACTCCCATTTAGTAGCAATTCAATCTTATAAAATTGTTTATCTGACAACTGTCCCCCGCATAGCCCTCGCTCACCTCTAGGCCCTCTAGACCCAGGTGGTCCAGATGCTCCTGATGGCCCTGCTGGTCCTCGTGCTCCTGCTGGCCCAGTACAATTTAAAAAACCCAAAAAACTTGAAATACACATTACCATACACATTATTGTCATGAAATAAATCATTAGCCTTCTCCTTTCCCCTACACATCTATGTATAAACTATCTAGAAACCCAACGTGATATCTAATAAATCATCTAGCTTCACCCAACATACATACTATGAGCACCATAGGTAACACCCATATTATGTATTTTTCATTGTTGCAACAATCGATTAACTTCAATCCTAATATCATCTTTTAATTTTTCTAAGCTTACTGCAATTTGCATACTCTCAATATCCCCATTAATATCTCCTCGTAAATTAGTAATCGACTGCAAATGAGATCGAATCTTTGCTGGCTCACTCTTACGATTTGCCGAATCTATTACTTGTAGAGGCCTGCTAACAAAATCCTGTCTCTAAAAAAACATGGTAGACAAAAGAGCGCTAAGATTCTCAAGTTTAGAGTCCTCACATTTACTCAAAATTGCACCACTTAAATCTTATCTGAGGTTACATTATTTACAACATCATCAACATACTTCCCAAGATTCTTTAAGTTACCAACAAGTTCTTAGCAACACGAATATTATCATCAGAAAGGGAAGCAGTTAATAATTTATCTATTATAGCTTCTAATTTAGTATCAGAAATCTGCTCATAATTTATACCAGAGCATAAAGATAATCCTTTTTCTCATCACTATCAAATTCTTGTCCAAATATAACACTACCATTAGCATCTAACTCGTCAAATGCAATACCCACTCGTTGTAAGTCAAATACATTTCGGCAAGCAGAATATGCAAGGCGAATACGATTGTATCTTGTATTTAGCCGTGCAGAATAAACTAGTCCTGGGACCCCATCTAATTCCGACATTCCTGGGAACCCGTGCTTACCCCCGTCTAATCCCCTTGGGCTCCCTTCTGGTCCTCGTGCTCCTGCTGGTCCTTGCGGTCCCATTTTGGACCACTACATCTGTTTAAATATATCTAGATCTCAAGCCATGTACCACTAAGGCAATAATGCTTGCTTTAATTCATCAATTTTTCTTATGGTTGCATCTCTTAAACCTTGCAAGCTATTATCCCCTGTATAAATCTTTTTATAAATTTTGCTTCGAGTTTGAACAATTACATCTAATTTAACTCGAATATCTGCAATAGCAAGGGGCATTAAAGACAATTCTGCGTTTATTAATGCCTCTTTAATACCCTTTATCACACTTTCTCTTTTTCTTAACATCATCATTAACATAGCATTAATTTCACTAACATCTATTACATTATCGCCTCTCTTCAGTTTATCCAAATTGACATCATTGCAAATCGTATCTTTTTCATTTATAACTTCACGAACGTACTGCGCACTACTTCTTAAAGCCAATAACAAATTCTTAGCAACTTCTTTACTAACATCATCAACATCACCCATTAATGCAGTGACGAGTTTTTTTACTACCTCAATATCCACAATGCTATACCCTAGGCCAGCATAAACGTTGTTTCTCTGCTCCCCTGTCTTAAATTCATCCCCAAATTCAATACTGTTAAATGGAATTTCTTTATCAAAATCAGCTTCTCTTAACTTGAATGCATTATAATTAGCATCATATACTTTTACAAGATTTAAATAATTTGCCTTTAGCAAATCAACATCACTTCGTCCATCATGTCCTGGAAGCCCATTGCGGCCATTATGTCCTTTATCTCCGTCTGCTCCAGGTCGCCCAACTCGAAAAACACACCCTACAAGTCCTAAGGCAATTAAGATACATATTGCCATACATATTCTTTTCATAAAAACTCCTCAGATTCTTTATCTTCCCCTCATGCACTACTAAGGCACTAATACTTGCTTTAATTTATTAATTTTTCCTGTGATTGCATCTCTTAAACCTTGCAAACTATCATCCCCTGTATAAATCTTTTTATAAATTCTTCCCTGGTTTTGAATAATTACATTTAATTTATCTCGAATATCTGCAACATTAAGAGGCATTAAAGACGATTCTGTGTTTCTTAATGCCTTTTTAAGATCGTCTAGAACACTTTCCCTTTGTCTAAAGATATTCATAACCATAATATTAAGTTCAGTAATAATGGATCCATTATGTTCATGAAACTTAGCTAAACCAGTACCGGATAAAAATAAATTTATAACCTCATTGACATATTGTGCACTATTCTTTAAAGCCACTAGCAACTTCTTAGCAACATCCCTATCAAGATTATTAGCAGAAGAAGCATTTATTAATTTCTCTAAGATTCGTTCTACTATACCAATACTTAACTCGTCATGCTTTAAACCAGCATAAACGTAATCCTTTTCCTCTCTTGCATTAAATTCATTCTGAAAGGCAGCATGTCTAAACGGAATACTTTTATCAAAACCTGCTCTTTTTGTCTTGAACACCTCATTGTTACAAGCATAAGAAGCTTTAAGAAGCAATACATTTGCCTCTAATAATTCAATATCACCTCGTATACCTTGGCCATCTTTCCCATCTTTTCCATCAGACCCTCTAGCTCCATGCGGTCCTATTGGACCAATACACCCTACAAGCCCTAAGGCAATTAAGATGCATATTACCATACATATTTTTTTCATTAATCTTCCCCTTTTTCTTTATTTTCCCTCATACATTCTCATGGCACTAATGCTCGCTTTAATTCATTAATTTTTTCTTCAATTGCATTCTTCAAGCTTCTCAAAGTCATATTAGTCCCATAAATTTTTGCACGAACTTTTCCTCCTGCCAAAATCATTGGATTTAATATAGCTCGAACTCCTAAAAAATCTATAATATTTGGACTTAGGAATGGTTCTGCACTTTTTAGCTTCTCTTTAACATCATCTATCACACTTTCTCTTAGTCTTAACATCATCATTAACATAACATTAATCTCACTAATACCTGCTACATCATTACTCTGCTGCAATGTAGCTAACTCAGCCTCTAACAAAGAGATAACCTGCCTTACAAACCAAGAGCTGTCACTTAAAATTGGCAACAAAGACAGAGCATCAGATTGCAACGTACCATCAACTTGACCACGAAGAGAACCAACTGCAAAGTCCTTTATAATTTGTTCTACTATTTTAATATCTGCAATATCATATTTTAAGCTAGCATAAAAGTCATTTCTTTTATTATCTGGATTGTCTAGCTTAAATCTATTCCCAAACATATTATGCTCAAATAAAACTTTAGTATTGATATTACCTTTTTGTAAATCAAATCCCTCAACGTTAGCATTATATGAACGTTTAAGCTCCAATAAGCTCATCCTTAGTATTGCAATATCACCTCGTACGACTTTCTTTCCCAGCTCTCCTGTGTGCCCGTCAATTCCTGCTGGCCCAGACACCCCGACTGGCCCTCGGGGGCCTAAACACCCTACAAACCATAAGGCATTTAATATGCACATTACCATATATATTCTTTCCATTAATCGCCCCTATTATCTCTATTTTTCTTCATAAACCACTATGGCACTAATGCTTGTCTTAATTTATTAATTTTATCTTCAATTATCCCTCTCAGACTTTGCAAGTCCCTATTGGTCCCCAAAATTTTTCCAGAAATTTTTTCACGAACTTTTCCCCCTAACCTAGTAATTGGACTTAATGCAACTCGAATGCCTGTAATATTAATAGGATTTGAACTTAAATGCAGTTTTGCCTTTGTCAGTATCTCTTTAACATCATCTATTACACTTTCTCTTTGTCTTAACATCATCATTAATATAACATTAATTTCACTAATACCTGCTACATCATTACTCTGATACAATGTAATTAATTCAGTCTCTAACAAAGAGATAACCTCACTAACACATCGCCCACTCATACTTAAAGTTGCCAATAATAACAAAGCATCAGATTGAACCATATTATCAGAACTATTTGCTAATTCTTTTATAAGCCGTTCTACTACTTTAATATCTACAATGTCATGCTTTAGGCTAGCATAAAAGTCATTTCTTTCATTGTCTTGATTGTCTAACTTAAATTTATCCCCAAATACACTATGCTCAAATAAAACCTTAGTATCAATATTACCTTTTTGTAAATCAAATCCCTCAACGTTAGCATTATATGAATGCTTAAGCTTCGATAAATTCATCCTTAATATTGCAATATCACCTCGTCCAGCTTTCTTGCCTGGCTCTTCTACATTCCCTTCAGTTCCTGCTGACCCGGATGTCTCCCCGCTGGCCCCGTTTGAACAGAACACATTACAAACCACAAGGTACTTAAGATACACATTACCATACATATTCTTTTCATTAATCTCCCTTCTGTCTTTATTTCCTCTTACATAACATAAAATACACACTATAGAAAGCATTTACATACTACTATCTACATTAGATAGAACATCTATGCTATATAAGAAACAATATATATTTATACTAAATATAATAACATAATATTATTAATAATAATAATCAATATCGTATTAATATATTTATGTATTATGCTATCTTGCTCTAACTTGATCTAATGCCTGTGCATGCCTTTTTATCAATCTAACAATATAATAAATACGATCAATAAATACAAAATATCCAAATTAAACTACAGGGTAAAAAACAATATGATATATTTCTTTGCTAACTAATCAAATATTAAATCTAAATATTAAATTTAATATTTAATCTCAAAAGGCACAAAATACTCCACCTATAATTTAGCAGCTTTGAAACTAAATTATAGGTGGGGACGGATTTGCTCCAATGCCATGCTACAACACATAGATAAATACAATAATGAAAAGACATTATCTCTCCAGCAACTTGCACAATGTTTGTGGCAATAAAATATAAATCTAAAATAAGTAATGTGAAATGAACTTGTGGCAACTGCTCATTATGCATGATAAAAATATAAATGCAACGCTTAATTTAAGGATTATTAACCATAGAATAAGAAAAAAAACTAAGATAAAACGACCTGAAGTTAAGCCTGTGGATCACGTTCTAGTGGATTTGGCGTTCTTAGAACTTAAAATCTATATGGGATTACAAGAAACTAATTCTATCAAAAGACCATAGAAGTAGTAGCTCACTTGCCATAGCTAATATAGTATAAACTTCAAACTTTACATATCAGATACCAGATGAATAAAACATTTACCCGCAAGTAATATTTATGCGGCTTGCAAAAAATAGGGCCCACAACTGGCCCTAACTAAACTCTATCTTTAATGGGCATTAACGGCTTTCCGTATTGCTATCTTTAATGACATCATAGCTAAAATTCCAATCTGGATCTCTGTTTTATGCTCAACAATCCCATTAAGCTTGTCTGTCACAAATTTAGCATCGGTACTTGCTGCTGCTAATATTATTTGCTCTTTAAGTTTACTTATCACGCTTTCTCTTGTTGAAATGAATTGCTCCAAATTAGCATAAACGTTAAGCATAGCATTCATACCCTTACTTTTAATTTTGGCTAAACCGTCCTCATCCAAGATCTCACTTAAGACTTGTTCGGTAAATTCCGTAATTTCACGGCAATCCCTAAACAACTTATAAAGAACAAAATTATATGTATTCTTATCAGGATCAACTAACAAATCTAATATATTATCTAATGCCTCAAGAGCCTTAACGTCGTGTCCTAAGGCAGCAAAAACCTCATCCTTTTTATAAGGATCCTCAAATACTGGTGAGACTATATCATAAAGAATACCATATAAATACTTCTCTTCGGCAAATGCATCATGTTCCCCACTAAGCTTAGCCTCGTACTTAACTACTCTATCTGACAATAGCTTGTAAGCTTGCTCTGCTGTCTCTATCTTAACAATTTTTACGTCATCTTCCGGGGAAGGGGGCTCCCTATTAACTATCCCTTGAACATCATCTCCTTTCTCCCCCTTTGTAAGAGATGGTACTGGTGGTGGCAGATGAACATTCCTTCGGGGTGGTGTAACCACTCTGCTCCTTGAACGTGGCTGGACCACTTCTAATTGAGCCGCATCTCTTTTTTTACCCGGCTGATTATCCACTTCTTGTTTACAAGACAAAATACTTAATACACATAACATATACAATACGCATAATGTAAATAACAAAACACCGATTCTTTTCATGTAATTCTCCTTTTTTACCATACAGCAATGCCATATAGTTAATACGTTTTATATTAATCAATATAGAGCATAATCACAGTTGTACAATAAATTTAACGTTTAACAATTTAAATATTTATAGATTCTAAAAATTAATATAGACAACAATATAAGCCTAAAAAATAAACAATAAATCCTTTTTAATATATATTTAACATAATTAATTGTTATTTAAAAAAATTGCATATCTTTGCATTTAAAACAAAGTATCAATATTATTAATTAAATTTAATTACCCAGATCCCAATGCACCTCTTCTGCTTAATTAGATTAAAGGGACATTAAAAAAGAGAACAAGAGGAAAGGAACTAAGCCCCATTCAAATAAACTACTTAACTAAATATGCTATGCGAGCTACCATTCCTATAATAGAGTAAGATGCACGCTGAATCTCTCTATCAGAACCGCTCTTTAACCCAATAGTTTTCTTAAGCCCATCTAACATATCTCCCTTATCTTTTAATGATAATGATGTTATTTGGTCTTGAATTATCTTTACTACCCTGTCTCTCTCTTGCATAAATTTTTCTAAAAAAGCATTAATTGCAATAATATCCTCTACACTCTTGCTAGTCTTAATTCGCTCAAGGTTAGTACTACTTAAATGAGTATTGACAAGTTTTCTGGTGTAATCTGAAATATTTAATAAGAGATTAAATAGATGGGCGGCAACTTTTGTATCGCCATAGGTATACAAAACAGGCTCTTTTAAATCTAAGTTATTAAGTATCCTTTCCAAACTTACAATAACTGCCACATCACTTCCCAAGGCAGCATAAATGTCTGCCTGTTGCTCTGGAGCAGTAAAGATCGGGGATATCTTTTTGAAGGGAATACTTAATGAATAATACCTTGGATCAAATTGATTACGCTCATTTACAAGTTTCGACTTATACTTTGTTACTCTAGCCTCAAATTCAGCACAAACCTCTCGTGCTGTTTTTCTTGGCACTTGTAATCTCTCGTCTACATCAACCTCTAAGCGCGACTCATCCTTCTTGCCTTGAACTCTCTCATCTTTAACCTTTTTGTCCATACCCGAAGGTTTCACCGCATCCCCACTCCTTAAATGAACTTTTGACTTATCTACAACTGAAGGTTTTTTATTCTCTATATCTGCTTGGCTTAAGCTTAAGTTACCTTCTGATTGATGCGCAATTGGAAGCTCCGTAACAATTCCGTCTGTCAACTCACCCTGCTTACAGAACATCATACCAAAGGCACATAAAAATGTTATACCCAACTTTCGCATAAATATCTCTCCTTTTTTAAAACATTTACATAATTTAATATTTAGTATCCAATGTAACGCAATATAATGATATTTACATGATATTTACCGAATGATTTATGTAAAAATATAAAAAAATTTAATTTTTCACTTAGGACAAAAAATGTGAGAAAAAATAGTACACAATAAAATCAAAATATAATATAGACAAAATAATACAGACAAATAAAATATCAATTACTATGAATAAAAAAATGAGAGTTAAAAATTAACTCTCACACATTTAACTAATAAACTAATTAATTTACTGAACTAATTTCTTCATTTGATCCCCCAGGTCCACAATCAAATAAGATACGCTCTGAATTTCTTTGCTAGCATTATCCCCTAAGCCAACAGTTCTCCTCAGTCCCTCTAACATATCTTCCTTATCTTTTGATGCTAATAATGTTATTTGGTCTTGAATTGTCTTTACCGCTCTATCTTTCTCGATAACAAATCTTTCTAAAAGAGCATTAATTGCAATAACATCCCCTACACTCTTGCCAGCCTTAATTCGCTCGAGGTTTGAAGTGCTTAAATAAGTATCCATAAATCTTCTGGTGTAATGGCCAACCTGCCATACTAGCATTAATAAGTTATTAGCAAGTTTTACATCAACATTACGTGAAGAATCGGAATCTTTTTGTAAGTCTAACTTCTTTAGTAATACTTCCAAACTTCTAATAACTTCAACGTCATGACCTAAGGCATCATAAATATCTGACTGTTGATCTAGAGAAGTAAATCTCAAGTCTACATCCTTGAAAGGCACATGTAATGAATGATGGTTTGGATCAAATTGAATACGTTCACTTACAAAGTCTGATCTATGTCTAGCCACGCTCCCTGAAAGTTTAATATAATTCTCTTCTACTACTGACTCTTCTACTGGTTTTTCTGGGTCTTTTTTTGGAAGGTTTTTTGGGTCATCGCTTTTTGGACCTTTTTCTAAAACCCTTGGGATATCTTTTACAATACGCTTTAGCTCACTATTCTGGACTTCAGCTTCCCCTTTTACTTCACTTGGCACCAAATAAGTTCTTATAATACTCCTCAACTGTCCTGCAGCTTCACTCTGATTGAAAGCTACTAAATCATCTTGTCTACAAGACATAGCACTTAAGAAACACAGCACATAAAATCCCATACTAAATCTTTTCATATATCTCTCCTCTTTAAAATTACACGTCATATAATAATGACTATTATATGACATATAATAACATAACAACCTTAATATTACGCAAAACAAACATCCACAATGCTTATCTCATGCCAAATTACAATAAAATCTTGAATTATTTGTCTAAAATCAACAATATAAATTGTTATATCTCTTTGCAGGAGTTGCTCTTCATATCAATAGTTTTAGTAAGTTCCTCAAAAGCATTCTCTTCCTTACTTCAAGCTAATATATGCCTTAGTTTTAAATTGCACTCTCTACTTATACCTCTCTATTGCAAAATACACTGCTCATATCTCCCCCACTCTGGCTCTCTTGCACTTAAGAACAAGTGTAAAAATTCCTTTCCATTAACCAAGACTCCAAATTGTAACTGCAATTATACCCATTAAGCTAACTGCCCGACCAATTTCTCCCTCATTATCAACAATTTCCTTTATTCCTGATAACACGGATTCTCTAGTAATTCTTGATTCTAAGGATGCTAACTGCGATTTAATTCCAGATATGCACTTTTTTCTTATATCAATAAATTCCTCTAGATGGGCATAAATCTCAGTAATCCTTGCTTCATCCTTGTTAGATTTAATTTGAATTAGGTTTTCATCACTCAAATAATAATTCACAACTGTTCTGGCATAATCAACAATTTTATTTAAAATTGTCAATAAACTATGAGCAATATCTATATCGGTATTGATGAAATGGGGACTATTTAAATCCAATTTATTAAATAATATTCCCAATTGTTTAATAGCCTCAACATCATACCCCAAGCCCGCATAAACCTTATCTTGTTTATCTGAAACAGTCAAGTCTGGTGAGATTTGCTTGAAAGGAATATTAAATAAAAGTTCGCCTAGATTAAAGTGATTGCATGCATCTTCAAGCTCCTCTCTGTAAGCAATGACTCTTGTCTTTAATGCGTAGTAAGCTCGATCTTTAGCGCTTATATTAAATAATTGCTGTACATCACTACCTTTTACATTAAATGGCTTCCCAATTGGTCCGCTATTTGCATTTCCTTCTAAATTACAAGCCGCAACATCCATAATTAAATCAGCTCTTTTCATATACTTATCCCTATTATAGTTTATTTATTATATAGTATTAACTACTACATAATAAATAATACATATTTATACTAAAAATAAAATACCAACAATTAAATTTATCCATAATTTCAATAAAATTTAATAAAATCTTTTAAAAACCCTTTTTTAGGCATAACTACACCACAAAAGAGCAAAGTAAATGGACGGGCCATTTACTTTTTACTTACTCTAAATTTTTAACTGCATTTGTAATTGCCATGCTAAATTCTCTTAAAGCACTAACTTTATAATTAACATCTTTAGCATTAACAAAATCTTTATTTAACACATCTATTATTGCCTCTTCATCAGTCACTGATTCTACAGATTCTACACTATCCCTAATCTTGCTTATTAAGTAGTCTCTAATCTTCATAATGTTATCCAAAGAATCAACAATAAGATCAATATCATCTTTTTTCTTGTGATTCCTAATTTTTTCCAAGACTTCATCACTAAAATGATTTAGGGCTTCTTTTAGTCGATGTGACAAATTACTTAAAACGGATAACACGCCATGAGACGCCTTTGTTCTCCTACTAGAAGAAGGTGGGCTAATTAAATTTAATCTATCAAATATCCCGCCTAATTTCTCAATAAGCTCAGCATCATGTCCCAAGCCTGCATAAACTTCATCCTGTTTATCTTTGGAATTAAAGTCTGATGCAATTTTACTGAAAGGAATATCAAATGACAGGTTAGTTAAATTAAATTGACTAAGTTCATTTTCAAGTTTTTCTTTTGAAGTTTGTATCCTCTCTAAAAGTTTAGGATAAGACGTATTTTCTGCCTTACTACCATCTACACCACTAGCATCATTTTGACTGATATCCAATCCGATGTTTTTATGCTCACCTTCACCCTCGCCTTTATTTTTAATTTCAATTTTACCCTCTCTTTCATCTCTATTCCTATCCCCATCTACTCCGTCTTCTGGTCTTAATTGCATACCTGATGAAATTCCTTCCTGCTCACTGCCCCTTAGTTCCTGCAAGTCTTCATCCCGTAAATCTGCATTTGCAAGTGCCAAGCTATTAATTTTTGCTTGATTTGTACCCACATAATGTAAGTCATTAGCTTCATCCTGCTGACGCCCCTCTGCTCCCATTTTGTATTCGTCTTCTAAAGCCCAATATCTACAAGAACTCATACCCAATGCACATAATAAATAAAATACTAAACCTACTATTTTCATAAACTTCTCCTCTTTCAAGCTTAAATGCCCAACAATTCAATATTTATTTATACTGAATACATCTTAGTATACAATATTATGTAATATAATTATATGCATAAAATAGGATGCTAAAATACATTCAATATCTAAATATCTACTTAAACTACTTAAAAAATTAAAGTATCACACAGAGGATTTAAGGCCCAAAAAGTACCATACTCCAGTATTTAGCTCTTAATAAAACATAAAACTACATCTACCATCAATCTCATACTGACATAAAACACAATAATATCACTTCGATTCGAAATGCTTGACCCAATAGACTTGCCGTGCCTTAGACCATCATTTTGCACAATAATATTATTAGCAAGTATCTCTAAAACAGACGCTCTATCAAAATTATTGACAGCTATTCTTACTAGTAAATCTGAAAGTTTGCTTACAAATCTATTTCTATCCTCAACCACCTCTTCTAAATAAAAATAAATTTTAGTAAGCTCTTCAGCAGTCTTGGTAGCCTTAAGTCGCTCTAAGGTTGCATCACTAAAATTCTCATTTAGAAGTGTTTTAAGTAACTTTGCACTATCTAACAAATACTCTAATAATTGCGAAGCATACATTAAATCTAGATTAATGGAATTAATGTTTAAGCTCAATGTATGAAATATAAACTCTAAACTCTTAATAGCTCTAATATTATAATCTAAACCCTCATAAATAAAATCTGCATTATTATAGACTGGAAATATTTGTGCTATAGGAAAACCAAATATAGGCTTGCCTCCACTGCCTAAGTTTTTAAATGTTCTACTATTAAAGAACTCTTTGTATTTTTTTACCATTTTATAAAGTTTATAAAAAGCTACATGTCTAGAATCAATCTTGGTTGGTTTTAACACCACTCTTTGATCACATGGCCCTCTATTTTTTTCTAAATCTTTTGAACCTGTTGTACCAAAACCCGAGCCGTTTGGATCATTTTGCTCACAAGCCAGCATGACCAATACACACAATACCATACTCACCTTTTTCATGAATTTCCCCTCTTCTTATATAAATTCATATATAGACAGTAATAATGATAATTAAGATATAAATATATACATAACAACATTTCAATCAAACTCTTGTGTTTGCACAATGCCTCAAATCTCTCTAGTCTTTGCCCCAACACCTAAAACTTAAGATGCAATTTTTGTAATTAGATTAACCAAATTGTCAATATCTCTTAACAAACTATACATACCTACAATTTTTTCCTTAACTTTTCCATCATTAACAATCTTCTTAAGTTCACTCTCCATTTTAAGTCTATTACCTCTTACTAATGCTGCTCCACTTATAACCTTTTTAAGGTCTTCAATTAACTCATCCCTTGCCTGCATAAACGCAAACAGATAATAAGTAATCTGAGTAATATTCTCTATTGTTGCAGCACCACTAGTTCTAATTTCATTTAATTTTTCATCACTCAAGCTATTACAAAGAGAATTAGTATAATACACAACCTGCTCCAAATTGAATAACAATAGAGAAACAATCCTTGCATCTCTATCTCCCCCATTAGCCCATACTTTCCAATTAAATTCAGAAAGTATGGACTTTAATGCATTCATAATGCCACGATCATGTCCTAAAGCTATATAAACATCGTGACTCTTCGTATTTTTAGGTACCATACCATAATCTGCCAATTCATGGACAATAAAATCACTCTTAGCATCAATCAAATAAGGAATACCGTTTATATCATTTAAATGTTCCTCCAAAAGTTGCTCTTTAAAATGCTCTACTAGTGATTTTAAGTCATCACAAGCTTTACTTCTTGTCTTTTGTAAAAATGGCACTAGCATAGACATTCTAGAGAAACCTTTTGCTCTACCATCACGCATTGATACTGCGTCACGTCCCTTACCATCAGCAGTACACCCTAGCACTAAACCCAGCATACACAATACCATACCAAACCTTTCCATAAAATCTCTCCTCTTAACTATCACTATTCTTTCTGCAAAAATATCAACCCCTAACGAAAATTTCCTTGAATTTATAAAAACTAAAGGAAAACTATTTGCCTTTGATCAAGCAACAATCATATCAAGATCAATCAATTCCATAATATCAAATACAAGACCATGCAGATTGCGAAGCATACTATTAAGCATAACGTTATGGTTAGCAAGAACACCTCCATTTAATGCCTTTACCACATCCTCTACAGTAGTCCTTGATGCAGCTGATATCATGCCATCCTTAACCCGAGGTATCAAATCTTTTATGCCACCTATAAACTGAACTAGATACTGAGTAATTTTTTTAAGATCACCTGCATCTCTGGATTTAAGCATCTCTAATTTTGCACTATTTAAAACCTCTTCAAAGAGAGTATGAATTGAATGTGCAATATGTATAAAACTGTTTAATAAATTAGCCACAGTTCTTGTATCCCTATCATGTATACTACTAAAATCCAATTTCTCAAATATTTGACCTAAGCTGCGAATAACTTCAACATCATACCCTAATGCCTCATAAATCCCTTCCAAATCTGATGGATAATAAATTTCATTTAATGCTCCCTTGAAATTAATATTTAATTGAGTCTCTTCAGGAACAAATGCAGTATGTTTATTTGCAAGTTCTTGTTTAAAGCCCATTAATACTTTACCAAGTTCATCAAAAGCTGGATTTATTGCATTCATATATTTCTCCTTTTTTACACATACCACCTACAGCAGAGCATATGTAATTAATCAAAATAATTATTATCTATATTTAATCTGCAAGAATATAATTCCTTAACGCAGATTTTGCTTTAACTTTAAAAAACTAAAGGAATAATACTTTAAGTAACTTACTATAGAAGATCAACTAATTCTATGATATCAAATAGAAGATAATGAATATTGCGCATCCCCCTATTAAGCCTTGCATCTGCACTAGATATAACTCTATTTAATTCCTTTAATATGTTATCTTCATTAGTCTTTGATGCAGCAGATACTATAACAGACTTAAGCTGGGGCATTAAATCTTTTATAGCATCTATAAACTGAACTAGATATTGAGTAATCTTTTTAAGATCACCTGCATCTCTGGATTTAAGCATCTCTAATTTTGCCTTATTTAAAACTTCTTCAAAGAGAGTATGAATTGAATGTGCAATATGCATTAAGCCATTTAATAAATTAGTAACAATTCTTGTATCTCTATCGCCTATATTTCTGAAGGTCAACTCCGCAAACACTTTGCCTAAGCTACGAATAACTTCAATATCATACCCCAATGCCTCATGAACTTCTTCCAAATCCGATGGATAATAAATTTCATTTAATGCTCCCTTAAAATTAACATTCAATTGCATCTCTTTAGGAGAAAATGCAGCTCGGTCATTTTCAAGTTCTTGTTTAAAATTCATTAATATCTTATTTAGATCATTAAAGGCTAGATTTACTTCATTCATATATTTCTCCTTTTTACACACAGCACCTACTTTGTAATGTACTTACATTTAACATTAATTATACAACATAAATTATATTATTTAATTAACGTTAAAATAAAAAACATCAACCCTTAAAATGCAAAAACTCTCACTTACAAAACAACTAAAAGAATAATACTTTAAGCAACTAACTATAGAAGATCAACTAACTCTATGATATCAAACAAAAGATAACAAATATTGCGCATCCCCCTATTAATCTTTGCATCCGGACTAGAGATAACTCTATTTAACTCCCTTAATATATCATTTTCATTAGTCTTTGATGCAGCAGATGCTATAACAACCCTAACTTGCAACATCAAATCTTTTACCATCTCTATAAAATGAACTAGATACTGAATAATTTTCTCAAGGTCACTTGTATCTCTAAATTTAAGCATATCTAATTTTGTTTGATTTAAAATATCCCTAAAGATAATCTGAATTGAATATGCAACTCGCATTAAACCATTTAGTAAATTAATGACAATCCTTGTATCTCTATCACCTACATGCTTGAGGTTTAACCTATCAAATATCCCTCCTAATTTACCAATAACTTCAACATCATATCCTAACATCGTATAAATTTTGTCCCGATCTGATTGATAATAGACGATATCCTCTAATGTTCCCTTGAAATTAATATTTAATTGAGCCTCTTTGAGAATAAATGCAGCACGTTCATTTTCAAGTTCTTCTCTGAACTCGACTAATATTTTTTGAAGCTCATTAAAAACTTGATCTCTCTTGGCCATAATCTCTCCTTTTTTTACACATACCACCCCCTATTAAAATATACACATTATACAATACCATTAATGTATTTACTTTAGTCTTTAAAAAACTATCCTCTTCTTAAAGACCAACTTAGAGCCAAATAAACAAAATTCGTTTACAAAAGGCAATTCCCAAGATAAAAAAGATCTAAAGCCTAAGACATTTTCTACTCTAAAGAACCACAAACAGATCTAAACATTAATAATTAACTATCCCATTTAAATAAATCTATCAGCTTGTTTTCAATATTAAACACATTGCCTACAAGCCTAGCTAAAATTTCCTTTGATAACTCACCTGTATCATCAATAAGCGATTTCAAACAATTTATCATTACAGCTTTATCACCCCTCTTTGCTGCTGCTGTTTTTATGAAGCTTCTAATTTTAGACATCACCTCAACTCTTGCTTGAATAAACTGCTCTAAATCAGAAGTAATATCATCAAGCACACTAACAGAACCTACCTCAATCATCAAACTATTCCTAATTCTAATCAAGTTTTTCTTGCTTAAATGCTTATGGAACAATATGACTGCCAAGTTTGTAACATCCGTTAACTGCTTTAAAATACGACCAGCAATATCAACATCACTAGTACTGCTCTTACCTTTTCTCAAATCTAATGTATTTAGTATTTCTTTAAGGCGCTCAATAACTTTAGAATCATTCCCTAACGTAACAGCAATACTACGCTTGGTAGCATCTTCTTCAGCCTGTAATAATACTAAGGAATAAGATTGATCATTAAATAATAAAGGTCCCTTTAGAACAACTGACTCAAGCTCATTTACAAGCTTGCTCCTATAATTATCGACTTTGAATTTGAGTACATTGTAAGCCTTCTGTGCTTTTGCATCCAATAATGACGACTCATACTCTGGTCTACACGCCACACACATTATCAGAAATAAACTTAAAATGCTCATTATGCATGATACCACACTCATTCTCTGCATATATATTCCCCTACCTACACGGCACCTGTATGCCTTTCTATGAAATTACGACTTATAGTAAATGTATTTTTATACTATAATTATAAACTAAATTTAACATCAACCACAGCTTTTCTATTTTGATCGCGATTTTTTAATAACTTTTTAACAGAAATAATAAATACGCAAATAACCAATACTACTAAAGAGACACAAAACATACTCGTAAGATCACGTGTATTATTAAACCCACCAGCTTCTTGCAACTTGAAGGGATATTTACCGGATTACTTTGCTATTAAAGCAAGCAAAAGATTTGCATGCCCCAACAAAAATGGCAAAGTCTGCACTATCATTGATTACTGAATTTACTATGCCCCCTTGCTTAATTGAGCGTAATATTTAATTTCTAATCCCTTCATAATAATCTTCAACTTTAAATCCTGAACTAGACTCTCATCATCAGTAATTTTTTTAAGCTTATTTGTCATAATTACCCTATCACGCCATAGTGGTTCTGATTCATCTATAGCTATCTTAATCTGAGACATCGCATTGGTCCTTAAAGCAGACAATTCCTTGAAAGCATTATAAATTTTAGTAAGCTCTTCTGCAGACTTAATGCTGCCCAATTGCTCTAAACTAACATCATTTAAATGATCAACCACAACTTCCCTCATATAATATGTAGTGTTATATAAAATGTCTAATAACTTAGCAACAATGGTTGCTGGTCTTGTGGGAAAATAAGTAGGAGCTGTTGCAGGGGTTATTGCTCTTACAATAGTTTCCAGCTTTGCAATAAGATCAACATCATAACCCAAGGTATCATAAACTATGTCCTTTTCCTCCCAGCCACTAAATTTCGGAAATTTTTCAAAAAAAGGCATCTGAAAGTAATAACGCCCTCGTCTAAACCTAAATTGAGCAGTTCTAAATGCTTTGCTGTACTGTTCTAGTTCATTTTTTAGTTTATCGTAAATTTGCTCTTTAGAAGTCTTTGTATCAGATGTATTTTGGGGAGCATTACCAGATGTACCTTCTATATCAGTTGAGGATCTTGATATTCTCTTAGCACGAACTTTTTTAATGATATCACTTACAAACGAGCCGGTCTTTGCCTGATCCTCCAATGAACATCCCAGAACTAATCCCAATGCACACACAATAATACATATCATTTTCATCTAAATTCTCCTATATCTGCATTTAACCGTATAAAAAGCTTTTATGCTCAAGGCACACACAGCTACAAAAAACAAAATATTAATATAAACTAATATAAATCTTTCTCATCTACCTCTTCATCTTTCCCATCAACAAACTCTTGAATTCCACGTCCTATTTGAATGATCCCTAAAATTAACTTACCAACCGGTCTTTCAAAACTAAGCATCTCAACAAACTCATCTAACATGGCCTCATTATCATTCTCAAACTTAGCTGCTTTCTTTATAACTATCTTAGATTGAGCAATGAATTTGCTCATTAAATCAGATAATATTTTAAGAGTATCATAAAGCTTAGTTAGATCTTCTTCTGATTTGATGAGACTTAATTGTTCCAAACTAACATCATTTAAATGATCAACTAAAACTGATTTGAAGTAATATGTAACCTCATACAAACGGTTTGATAAACAAAAAATAACAATTGATGCTGATCCCAGTTTGTCATCTAATTCCTTCAGGGTTATTTTACTCATCATTGTTTCTAACTTTCTAATAATATTAACATCATAACCCAAGGCAGCATAAATCATATCCCATTTCGCTTCGTTTAATTTTATAAATTTTTCAAAAATAGGAATACTAAATTGATGCTGGCCCTGTTTAAATTTAAACTGCACAGTTCTAAATGCTCTTCTGTACTCCTCTACTCTGTTTTTTAATTTTTCATAAATTTGCTCTACGGAAGTCTTTGCATCAGATGTACCACCAGATACATGCTCAAATTCACTATTTACATGAGTTAAAACCGATCTTCTTCTATTAACATGAGATCTTTTTACAACATCACTTACAAATGAACCAATCTTTGCCTCATCCTCCAATGAACACCCCATCATTAATTCCAAGGCACACAACATCACACACATCCTTTTCATCTAAATTCCCCTTTTTATATCCCTCCTGTAGAACGCTTACAATACGTATTAATCAATATGTTAGCACATAGTATTATGCAATTACTACTTCAAATTAGTCTCACTATTTATACAGTAACATAAAATAACTAATATTTATATAAGAGTTTAATTAAATAGCATTAAACTAAACATTTAATTAATTCTTTGGTTAATTTAATATACCCGTGCTTGAAAAACACTAAAACCTCCAAGCACCCCCATTTCAAGACCCTTTCAAGACCTTACCCACGCAAAAAATTTTCATTTACTATGGTTGTACTTGCACATTAAATAAATCTTCAATCGTCTTTGCTATGACCACCATCTTTCCAACTGCCTGCCTAATCTTCCCATTTTGATCAGTAATCTTTTTAAGCTCAGCTTCCATAGCCGCTTTACCAGGTTCTGCTGCTGCTTGTGAGATATGTAGACACAACTTGGGTATCAAGTTCTCTCTTAGTTGAATCAATGTTTCTAGGTAAACATCAATAGCAATAATATCCTCTGATGATACTGCATCATTAATCTTAATCTTATCTAGATTGAAAAAATTTAAATGATTATTCAGCACGATTTCTCTAACATAATATGTAACATTATATAAAATATCTAATAAATCAGAAGCAATTCTCTTATCTAGCCCGCTTAAATAAGAAGGGGCATTTGGATCTATCTTATTTACCAGTGTTTCTAATTTTCCAATAACTTCAATATCATACCCCAATGATGCGTAAACTATATCCTTTTTTGCATCACCATCAAATTTTGCAAATCGTTCAAAAAAAGGAATACTAAACTGATGTTTACCCTGAGCAAATTGAAAGCCCGCATCTAAAAATTTATTCTTAGACTCTCTCACTCTGCGTTCAAGTCCATCATAAGCTTCTTCTTTGGTCTTTGTCAAAACTGACAAGTCCGATGAGAAGTCCGCATCATCAGCTCCATCCTTCTTATTTGATGAAATTGATTGAACATCTTCAAGCTGATCACCTACTAAAGAAGATTCGTCTTCTTTAGTAGGTGAATCTTCTTTAGTAGCCACTTGTACTTCTGCGAGCGCTAACTCTTCCAGAAGTCCTGAGTTATGCCTTATATCTTGATTCCAATAAAACATTATAAACACAATAAATAATACTAACAATACTAACAATAACAGCATATCAAAATTTTTCATATATTCTCCTTTCTACAAAACGAAAATTACATAACCATAACTATGTAGATAGATAGTACACCCCAACATTTACCATTAAATACTGCAATACGCTTAATTTAAGAAATTAAATTTTATTAATACTCAAAATAGACATAAATAATCTAATATCTATTTTGACTGACTTGAGTAAGCCTAACAAAATAGTTTTGTATTTGCATCAAAAAGGTATAAACACTTCAATTGCTCAATTTATGCTCACACACTTAACTCTTATGCGATTATCCTTGTAAGGACAGTCGCACATCTCACAAAGATAAAGGATAATAACCTTTATCTTTCAAATAAATTACTTAATTCCTTAATTTCTTAATTTACATTAATCCACAAAGTATTTTCCTTCCACTAAATCAGCAAGAATACTTGCATGGTGTTTCATAACCTCAAAATTTGAAGCAATCGATCCCCATTGCTCTCGATCCACACTCCTCTCTAATATGCTTAACACACTTTCTTTATCTGTAAACTGTGGGCTTAAGCTATATCGATCCATCTTACGTCTCAAATCATACAACATGTTTATAGCTAATTCTCCAGCAACCTTCCATTCATTTAAAAATGTCTCTAAGTTCCAAGAAATGACAGAAATAGTTGCAACATCATAAACAAACGGCTTTAAGCGTGATTCATGTAAATACTCATATACAACTTTTGTAGCAAGATCTGATATTTGATCTAAAACCGATATAAATTTATTTGCAGCTCTTAAATCACGGGAATCAGGATCATCTAAATTTAACATACTTAATATTTTCATCAATATATATGGAGGTTCAATTTTATAGTGTAATGCCGCAAGAATGTTACGGTGCGTAACTAGATCATTTACTACCAAACTCATTTTATCTAAAGGATAGGTAACAGGCTCTCTCATCATCCCACCAGTGAATTTAGAGTAATACTTTTTAGGATCAATAAATCTTTTGTGGCGATCTAGCATAGATACTATATCAACGATATCATATACTAAGTTGCCCCTTCTTTGAGAACCTAAAACATCAATGCGCCTTGGCGCTGAACGTGACGGGCGGCTTGCAAAAATTTCCAAACGATCATCATCAAACAAACTTGTAACACCATCAGAACTGTATCCATCGTTATTGCTACCCTCTTGGGGTTTCAATCCTGATGACTGCTCACAGGCTACCACGCATAAAACAAATAAAATAACATAAATAAAATGAATTTTTTTCAAAATAAACTCCTTTGATTAAAAATCAAAAATTACGCAACAATACCACTACTACTATCCACTATTATAATGTTTTGACATTTGCCAATAATCAAAATTAAAACATAACTATTATGTCATTAATTAAACTAATATTAACTTATGGAAAATTTAATATCTCTTTTTTAAATTAATTTAATATTAATTAATATGCAAGCTAAATCAATACATCAAGCTGCAGCTATATTTTGCTTGTGTTAAAAATCAACTGCAAAATCAGATAAACAAGAAATACAGAATTTACCTTAAGTACTAACAATTAAATTCAAATAAATAAAATTTATATTAAAGCACACTAAGTAAGTTATTAACTGAACATTGAATTATAGCTGCCTTTTGCTTCGTAAATTCAAATGCCAAGACAATATCTGTTTTAGGCCCCATAATTTTTTGCAAGACTTCCAACATGCCTTCTGCATGTCCTGCTCTTATTTTTACTCTTAATATTTCATTTTTAATCTTTTCTATAAATTGAGCCCTGGTTTGCATAAATTCATCTATATGATCATGAAGCTCAACAAGATTTTGTGTAGACTTGCTTCTTGCAAGATCAGTTAAGCGTGGTCCATCTAAATACTCATTTGTAACCTGAATAGCTAAATTTGTAATACTACTTAAAGCAAATAATATATTATAACTTATATCTAACAACTGGGCCTGCGGCCCTTTTGATTTTGTGTCTTTTGCTTGCGGTGCTTCACTTAAGTTTAATGAACCAATTATTCTTCCTAAATGATTAATAACTTGAACATCATGTCCTAGAGAAGAATAAATATTTTGCACTAAAGCTGGATTAAGAAATTTCACAGACACTTCTTTAAAACGAGGCATTGATAATGCCTCTAGTTCAGTTCCCTTATCATCAATAACTGTTTTCCCGCCATTTTTTTTAATTTTTTTGTTAATCTCATTAATGTTAGCCTTAAATTTCCTCATTTCATTTACAATTTGTGCCCTATATCTAGTTACGCTTTGTTTAAGTTGCTCATAAACCCTATCTCTTTCTATTTGCTCATCCTTTGATAGTTCTGCTGGAGGTATTATCAACGTTCCTTCTGCACATGGCAAAACTTGTGTTTTTACAATACCTGATGTCAAATCATTGCCCTGCTCTATTTGCTTGCGCTTATTAATTGACATTGATCTTGAACTCCTTATGTTCCTTTTTTGGCGGCCTGTTGATGATGGTTTACAAGTTACAATAAATAAGCCCAGTAACACACCGAATACAAAAAACACTGTGTTAAACTTTTTCATGCCTCCTCCTTAAGCAAAGAGTTATAAACTACATATCATTAGCTAATACGTAACACATAATATATTCTAATATCAAAATGATATTAGAATATATTATTATGATTTATATATCTATATTAATTTAAAATTAACACAAATTACAATAATTTTTAATAAATTTAATAAAATATTACCAATAGGGAAATTAAAGTGTTAAAACCAGTTTGATTCGTTTTTAAAGCAAATAACTAATAATGCACAAACTACGTGACTCACAATTTTAATCTCAAGAACACTTAAGCAAACTGTCTAGTTAACGACTCAATTTGATTTGCTACGTTATTTATAAAGTTAACTGAACGTTTAATCTCGCCACTCTCAATAAAAATATTACTTAGTTTATCCAATATATCTGGATCATTATTCATTTCTGCCTGAACTCTTTCAATCTCTTTTATAATCTTCAAAGTAACATCGCATCTTATTCTCATCACCTCATCTAAAAGAGAATTAATCTTAGTAATAACTCCCTCACCCTTGCTTGCTATAATTTTAGTTAAACGTGATTCACTTAAATGCTCATTTAAAATTACTTTAACTGAATCTGTAGCATCCTTTAAAAGATCTAATAACTTAATGGCAACAGCAGTATCCTCATTATCAGTAGGAGGATCTTGTAAATCTAATTTACTAAATAACATCTCTAATTTCTTAATAACATCAAAATCATATCCAAGACTTGCATAAATGCCGTCCTGAGCATCAACAGCATCATTATCAAAGACTGATGATACCTTAAAGAAAGGAATATTAAATTGATAAGCAGCTTTTTTAAACTTAATCTCTGCAGCAGAGAATGCTATCCTATATTCAGTTACTTTATCTGATAACTTACTGTAAGCCGCATCTCTTAATATCACTTCGGTCTTTGTTAAAGCCATAGCTTGCCTGATTCGCCCTGACCCACAAGACATCATGCTTAATAACATACAAAACATAAATATCATTTTCATAAATCTATTCTCCCTTCTAAAAATTCATTCTCCCTTTTAATATCAAAAAATACTTAAATATCAAATAATAATAAGTACATTTTGATATTAAATCCTATACAATAGGACCACATTTATGCAATAACTTTTATGTAAAAATCTTAAAAAATCTTCAAATTGCCTAAAAAAGTGCCCAAAAGACGCAAATTATAGCATACTTTCAGGCATACATAAACTAAAGGAGAATAACAAAGTAAAGGACAAAGTACTTCAAACCACATCTTACGCGCTTAAAAGAACTTAATAAAACACTAAAGGGGCAAACCCTCTTGCTACTTAAACATTATTAATTAACTTTGAAATCCTCCTAGACATTTATTTTTACCAAACGAACATTTGCATTAAATCCCATCATAAATAACACTCTTTAACTTTTGCAAAAAAATTTGCCTTCCACCAGTCAGATCTATTGCTAACATCCGCCCCATAACTTGTGCGACTAAATCTTTTTCTCTAGCCGCAGCTTTTTTTAGATTAAAAATGATTATCGAAATAGTGCCTACATCTTTGTTTATGCTCATTCTATTTAAATTTGCATCACTTAGATGACCATTAAGGATTTCATCAATTGGTTCTGTAATTTCCTTTAAAAGGTATAAAAAATCATAAGCAAGCTTTGTATCCCTAGTCGTGTGATCAAAGGTTAAACCCCCCGGGATTTTTACTAATCTGCCTATGACTGGAGCACCATGCCCCAATGCAGCATAAACATTAGTTCTGACATCTGGCAATTCAAAGACTGGCATAAATTTACTGAAAGGAATATTAAACTTAATACTAAACTTATGATTGTCTTTTTGAAAACCAGTAAATGCCTGGCTAAATTCATTCCTATAAGTCCCTGCTGCTTCCTCAAGCATACTATAAACTCTTTCTCTTACCTTAATCCCTAGTTGGAACTTATGACGTGAGCTATAAATATAAAACAACATGGCTACAATGAATGACATAATAAGCACACAAAACATCGCACACATTCTTTTCACCACACACTCCCTTTCAAAAACTACAATACAATTGCATTAACATAACAATGCTACAGCGTATAATATATCTTGATACTTATTATTATATAATAAAATTATAATATGTGAAGCGGTTTAATTTAAAAAATTACTATAAATAATACAAACTTACACATATTTTTAACCACTCTAACAAACGAACAAGCATAATGCACTAAATAAGGCTCTACAGCAAGATTTACCGGTTCAAAAATAAATTAGGAAAACTAAAAAAATCCAAAAAAAAGTGAAAAAATACTAAAAAAAGCGAAAAAAGCTAAAATAATCCTTAAACAAATTTAAAATAATCCTTAAACAGATATAAAATAAAATCAAAAGTAGAAGTTAAAATAAACCAAATAAAATCAAATATAAAACTTAGCAATAAATACAAGTAATTAAAGATAGCACTTGCAATAAACCAAATAAAATTAAATACAAAATTTAGAAATAAATATAAATAATTAAACACATACCAAAAATAATGAGAGGTAGAATCTGGATAAACTAATAAACTCAATAAAAGTGCTAAGCCTAATAAAATTAACAAACTTGATAAAAGGAATAAAAATAAAAATTTACGCAAAATCATCATCCTGCAAAGGCTCAACCCTCATGGGCTTAATATAACCATTACCTTTAGTAGAGAAAAAATCATGAGTTTTAGTATTAGTTCTAAGCCCATTTAAAACTAAAGGATTAACATCAATATCTCGAATATTAAATGCAGAATCAAATCCTAAATTCATCAAGGCCTTATCAGCATTATACCTAACAAAAACATCAACAGCACCCTCAAGCCCAATAGATGAATATAGGTCTTTAGTATATGCACTCTCTAAATAATAAAGTCTCTCTAAAATCAATGTTGCCTCTCTTTGAGCAAATGCTTGCTCCTTAAAAGTCATTTTATTAAACTCTTCTTGCGCCAAAAGACCAACAAATACTCCATGAACAGATTCATCACGTAATATTAAATTAATAATCTCACCACTATTAACCATCTTACCTTGACCTGCAAGATAGAGGGGATAAAAAAACCCTGAATAAAATAAAAACGTCTCAAGAAATACAGAAGTACACAAAGCCTTATATAAACTCATCCTATCGTGTATGCTGTTATACTTGCCCAAGATCAAATCCAATTTATCTTGGAAATTTCTATAAGTCTTAACCCAGCCAAATATATGATCTATTCGATCTATGTTTGATAAACTTGAGAATATGCTACTATAACTCTTAGCATGCATATGCTCCATAGCACCCATAAACCCAAGAACCGGTTTATAATCCAGATTATCTATTGCCAAAGCTAGACGCGGCATACCAACAGAACCTTGCTCTGTATCTAATAAGGTAAGTCCACCCAAAACCTTCTCGTAAACATCCCGCTCCTCACCATCTAAGGTATTCCAAACCAACTTATCATCAGAGATTGGAATCTCTTCATCTACCCAAAATTGTCTTATATTTTGATCCCAAAACATCTTAGTATAACTATTATTTAATCTATTCCAATTGATAGCTTCTCTATTTTGCTTCATTAATACTCCCCTAAATCATAATTATATTGCACAAAGAATACATTCATCTACCGATAAATTTTTATTACGCGTATAATACAAGCTCTTAAGTCCCTTATTTTTAGCATAAATGTAAAGTTTTACAAGCTCCCTAGTACTAGTTTCATTTGTAACATAAAGAAGAGTACTAATTCCTTGATCAACATGCCGCTGAGCTTCACTTATTAAATCAATTAATTTTCTCATATCCATATAATATGCCGACTTAAAAAACAAAGCATTTTCCTTGCTAAGATATGGCATTGGATAATAAGTTGTAGAATTACCATAAACCCTAGCCTCAACAGGTTCAACAATAGGCATAAGAGATGTTGTTGCATTTTGAATATAAGATATACTCTGTGTTGGTGCTACTGCTAACCTATATGCATGATAAAGTCCATGCATTTGAACATCACGCTTAAGACTCTCCCAATCACTCTTTAAAGGAATCTTTATACCGCTAAATATCCCCTTTACAACTTCTGTTTTGGGGGAGAAATCTTCAGTTAAATACATATTAAAGTAATTGCCATTATAATATTCACTTTGCTTAAAATCTTTAAAAGTCTTGCCTCTAGTTTTTGCAATATTCATACTACTCTTAATGGAATAAAAATTTAATAACATAAAAAAGGTACGAACAAAATCTATAGCCTCAGCACTCTCATAAGGAATCTTATTTTTAATTAAAAACCCATGCAAATTCATAACACCAAGACCAACAGCATGATAATCATTATTTGCCTTGCTTATGCTTGGAGCATTTTTAATGTCAGTTTTATCACAAACAGATGTCAATGCCTGCATGGCAATATCAACTGTATGCTCAAAATTGCTATTAACTACATTTACAATATTTAACGAGCCTAAGATACAACTAACATCATATCCAATCAAATCCCCCTCTCCATAATCACCAATAATGGATGGTGTTTGAATTTGAAAAATCTCTGTACAAAGATTAGACATCTTAATTTTTCCAATACCTTTGAGTGGATTATTTAAATTGCATGCTGTTTGGTACATTATATAAGGATATCCAGACTCAAACTGCAACCTAGCAATACGAACAAGCATGTCTCTAGCTTTAATCTCTTTTTTTAAAATATTAGGATTACTTGCAAGTAAATCATATTCCAAGTCAAAATCAATTTCATTCATAAACCTGCCAGTTGCCTTATAAAGTGAATATGGCGCAAAAGCATAATAACTTTGACCTTGTTTTGCAATCTCAAAAAATTTATCTGGAATAATTACTCCTAATGATAATGTTTGAACACGACTCTTCTCATCAGCATTAATCTTTTTTGTATCTAGAAAATCTTCTATATCATAATGAAAAATATTTAAATATACAGCACCAGCTCCTTTTCGCTGTCCCATCTGATCTGCATAATTAAATCCATCCTCTAAAAGCTTCATAACGGGAATAATACCTTTTGCAATATTACAAATTCCCCGTATCTCCTCACCTCTAGCCCTAATATTGGAAAGATTTAAAGCCACTCCTCCACCAATTTTTGAAAGCTGCATAGCAGAAGAAATATTAAAAGTAATACTATTAAGGGAGTCACCAACTTCCAATAAGAAACATGATACAAGCTCACCTCTTACCCTTTTACCAGCATTTAAAAATGTAGGAGTTGCAGGCTGATATCGCTGCTTTATCATCTCTGAAGCAAGTTTTAAAGCAAGCTCAAAACAACCATCAGCAAGAAAAAGACTAACTGCAATTATTCTATCCTCATAAGACTCAAGATAAGTATCACCATTAAGCTTAAGTGCATAATCTTTATAAAACTTTGAAGCACTCATATAAGACTTAAACTTAAAATTTTCAAACTCGACAAGCTTATATATTTCAAGTATTTGCGCTTCAGAATAGTTTTTATAAAAATCTTCATATAAATTATTATCAATTAAATAATGCATCCTTTCATTTGGATTACTGAATCTTAAAGACTTAGCTTTGACCTCTTCTAAAAAAACACTCAAAGCTTCAAGATCTTTTTCTAATCTGTAAAATCCATCCTTTAAAACCATTATCTCGTTATTTAACTCTAAGTGCCTCATTTTTAATCCTTTCTACAAAACTCTCAACATCATGTGATGTTCCTGAAAGTTCAAACTTTAGTATTTCCTCAACATTATATTCATTTCTTATTAAATTAACAGCATTGCAAAATGAATCACCCCAATTTCTATTCCCAGAGCCAGCAACTCCAACCATAAGTTTAAAATTATGCTTTAAAAAATTTTCTACCTCAGATGGAACCTTGCCAAAGGAAATCGTATATGTAAGCAAAACATAAGGCCTATTTACGATCTCAGAGCCTGTAACTATACGAAAAGTATCCTTAAGGCCCGTTTTTGCAATAAACCGCTCTATATTTCCTGTTTTTGAAGCATAAACTACTAAAATATATCTATCTCCTAACAATAAATTTCCTAATAAAATTAAAATTGTAAATTATAAATTAAGTTTTTCTTTTAACCGATTTAAAAGTTTTTCAGGTAAATTAATTTTAGTTAAATCTAATACCTTGCGAATCTCACATACCTCTTCACTTGAAAGCATAACACCCCCTAAAATATGCCTTTTAAAACTAGCTGTTGCTAATGGTGCAACTAACTCCACAATGTCTAATATAATCTTAGCGTATTCTCTTATTTCTTTTTGTGCATGCCCTGATGATCTAAGTTTAATAAAACGAAACAAATTATTTAAATCAATCTGCCAGTACCATTCTGTATATAAACTTAAAGGCAAAGTTATTCTTGCAAGCTCTCTTGAGACATCTCCCTTGATCATATCATCATAAATCTTATAAGAATGCTTATAACTCTCATCTAGACCACTTAAAAAGGACAAAGCAATATCAGCTTCAACATCCTCATCTGAACGACCCTGTTTATTTAGAGTGCTTTGCCTCTTAATATCTTCCCTTAAAGGAACATAAAATTCTTCCCTCATAAGGCTATAACGCCCTGAGACTTCATTAATTCTTGATGTTCTATGTCTCATCCATTGCCTTGCAACAAATATTGGAGCTTTAACATGAAAAGTCAAAACTACTTGCTCAAGTGGACTTGTATGTTCATTTCGAATCAAATAGTCAATAAGACCGGCACTATCTCTTTTCGCTTTAGAATCCCTATAAGAAACCCTAGCAGCATTTACAATGCGCTCATCGCTGCCCATATAATCAATAAGCCTTAAGAATCCCTTATCTAAAACCTTATATTCCTTGTCCAATATCTCTTCTGCTGCCTTTACATGATCGTGCATATACCCGTCCTAATTAATTAAAATTTCTATCTAAAATTATTGTAAATCCCCACCAGAGCTTTCTGGTAGCCTACAGATATCGTAAACAAAAAGTAAAATCTGTATACGACTTTAGAATAATATCACAATTATTCCACAATATTTTATATTATTCTATAAATATCTTGACTATTAAACAACTCATCTTATTATAGATAACTTAACTTCTCCTTAATAAAAATTAAAACCAAAACTCAAATAAAAGTTAATAAAATAAATGTTAACATAAAACTATCGATTATTAAATAAGCATTTTTAAGCAATATCTATGTACTTAACTACAAATAAATTAGAATAATAAACTCAATAATAAATGGCAAATACGATTTTTAGCTATACACTTCTACACTTGGGAGGTTAAAACTTGAGAAAAATAATTATTTTATTACCGTTATTTATAACTTGTTGTTTCTTAAATAGTGATGATATTGCAAATATCAAAATTAAAGCTCAACAAGCACTTATGCACAAAGATATACAAGAAGATCTCTTAAGTGATGAAGAGAGAGCAAAAAAGCTTTTAAGTGATAAAGACGCAGAGCATGCAGCATTAATAAAAGAATATTCAAAATTTGAAATACTTGAAGGTACTACTGAAAAATGCATGTGTCTAATGTGCTGGTGGTGTAGCTGTCCAAAAAAATGTCATATCACTTGGACGAAAATTAAAGCCAAAGACATTATTGGGCAAGATGAAAAACCACTAGATGCATTAAAAAATAAGCTTAGATACTCATATTCAGTATCACCCATCAAGTATAATAATGCATACAGCAATTACGTTATGCCTTTAATATTATTTGAAAGCATGGATGAGAATATTGAAGTAACCTCATTTAAGCTAACAAATCATACAAGCCTAGACTTCAATAATAAGAGCGTTTTAGGTGGACTTACACAAGGCATACCTAAGGTAGAAAAATCATCTGAGGCGGGATATAAAAATGTATACCCTTATGGAATACTAAATGCACTAAACCCAACTGGTGGGGATGAATTAATATCTGCTTTTGCAGCTCTTTACGCAAATGGCAAATGGAACTTTATGCAAGCAGAAATAAAAGTTAAAGACCAAACAAACACAGAGACAACTCATAACATACTCTTAAGTGGTAAATTATTTAACGAATTTATGAAAACAGTTATATCAGCACATCAAGGCGCCACAACTGCAAATACCAAATTTAGAGTTCCAATTAATGATTAAAACACAATTAAAAAATTAAATTGCTAAATAACGGTTAAGTTTACATTCATTACTTACTCATTACTTAAGGCTAAAGGCAAGTTTAAACATACTTACTTAAAGTTTTACCTTAAGTAATGAATCTGCAATAATTTTTAACAAACTTGAATAACCTTAAACATTATTTAGAAATTAATTTGTTATTAAAAATTTATTTAAAAAAATTTAAATAAATTTGTTTTATAGCTCAAAATAATTTATATTATATAAGTCGGTAAAAAAATTTAATAATGTATCCTAAAAAATCAAAGGGGTAAAAGATGAGAAATATAATTATTTTATTACCAATCTTCATAACATGCCACATACAACATGATGATAATTTAAGACTTCAAAGTCAGGGTAAAAGCCCTAGACACACTTATAGATTAATTAATAAACCTAAGTTCAACGCAAATGGAATTACAAAAGAATATCAATATCAACCAGCTCCAATGAGCATATCTGAGGGTATTTTGGATGTATGCTTAAGCGTGATTCACTGGTATTGGGATAAGTCTATATGCCAAATTACTTGGGCAAAAACTAACCCACAAAATATTATTGGACCAGATACAAGACCATCATCAAGACTACAAGGTAAACTTAAATACTCATACGCCGTAGCACCTATTCAAAGCCATCAAGAATATACCAAATACGTCATGCCTTTAATATTATTTGAAAGCGTGGTTAGTAATATTAAAGTGCTTTCATTTAAATTAACAGATTACAAAAACCTAAATCTGGATTTTAGAGAAGGAAGCATGCAAAGCATAAGAAACAATGTAGCTAACCAACTAGAAAAATCAATTAAAGCATTAGGATATCACTCTGTATTTATTTGTGGCCAACTAGTAGCATCAGCTCCAAATGGAGGGAAAGATCTAATTAATGCTTTTGCTAATCTTTACAAGGATGGTCAATGGAGCTTTATGGAAGGGGAAATAACCATTCACGATGACAGAATTAATCAAACAAACACTTACACAATACTTCTAGACAGCGAATTATTTAATACATTCCTAAAATCAATAATAGCAAGGCATCCAGGAACACTCACTGCAAATGATCAATTTAGAGCACCCGTTAATTAAGAGTGCTAATATTGCAAAAAATCATTTAAATCGTATTACTTATAGACATTAAATATAATTAATATTATTATTTGATTTAACTATTTAAGTAATTGACATATATTCATAATCTAAATTACTTAAGGAAGAGTGGCAAACATTAACTATAAAAATTTTATTTGAAAGGATGCATAATGCGCAAGATACTTATTTTATTGCCACTATTTATAACCTGTCACTTATTTCAAGGCAATAAAACACCCATTAAAGAAAATGAAGAAGATATTGATGAGAGAGAATATGAGACCGATTTAACCCACACCCAAAATCCAAAGCCTATTAAGAGAGAACGAATACATAGCAAACACCGCTTATTTGAATTATTTGAAGATTATTTAAATAATATTTGTCTGCAACCACCACACTTCCCACAAAAATGTAAAGTTCAAGTTTGTGGAATTACTTGGATTAAAATTAAAAGCAAAACCATTGTGGGCAAAGATAAAACCCCAATACCAGAATTAAAGAACAAGCTTAAATATTCATATGCAATAGCACCTATTAAATATAATGATGGATACAATGCAAATATTACACCACTCATATTAATTGAAATCTTTGATAGCAACATTGAAGTAGTCTCATTTAAATTAACAAATCACCCAGGCCTAGAATTAGATCTTGGCAAGAAAACATACGATCCCAATGCCATTTCAATAATTCAAACATTTTATGATGAAGTTAGGAATTCAATTTTAAGAGCAGCAAAATACAAAATTAAATCTTATGGGGGTGAAGACGTGCACCTTTATGGCATACTCAACATGCCCACAATAAGCCAACCTAGAGTAACTGGAAATGTGCAGTTAATATCTATTTTTGCGGATCTTTTTAAAAATAAACAATGGGAAAGCCTGCAAGCAGAAATCACCATCAAAGACAAAACTACCAATCAAGAGAAAACTTACCAAATACTTCTAAGTAGCAAAGTATTTAATGAATTTATAAAAACAACCTTATTAAGACACAAGGGAATAACTAATGTGCATCCCACATTGCAAGCTCCTGTTAAGGATGAATAACATTGGCAATAACTTAACCTAATGCTACTTAAAGTCTTATTAAATTTTATTAAATTTTAAATTTAACTTTAATAATCTTACATTCAGGGATAACAAATTTAAGGATTATCTTACAAAAACGTCAATACAAAATGCAATCTAATATTTATGCAAAACATCATATACTTGTCTTTTAAGTGGTATAAATATTTCTGAACAATCGGATAACTTAAGTGCCATATATGCTCCCTTATAACCATTATCACTACCACAAGCAATTTTCAAAGTTTTTAAATATTCTCTCTCCTTAACATCAAGTTGTACTTCAAAAGTATCTCTTTGAGAATCCCCACCTGCAAACTCATATATAGCCTTTAAAATTTCATCTCGTACTCTTAATGTTACAACTATATCAGCAATTGCCTCTCTAGTCTTAGAAGCACCAAGAATAACTAAAAACTCATAAAACTCATCATCACTGTAAGTACGTATACCCGCACCTTCTGCAATTGTAGGATCTGTTAATGCGCTTCTTAAAAATCTAACTGCTATTCTCTCTTCTCCTGATAGATTAAAATTCACAATTAAATTTTCTAATGAAGGATGGTCAAAGGCAAGACCAATATCAAGGTCACTGCTGGCAATATCATCAAAATCATAACCTACCCCCAAATTATTGACATATTCCTCATCATCACAACAACAAAATAAAACTATTAGCAAGATCAAAAGTTTGTAAGCCTTAATAACCTCCATCTTTTATGCCTCCTCTTACCATAAAAGATACCTCATTAATCATTAATTAAAATCAAAAATAATAACTTTATTTGTTATATAATAATGATAAAATACTATTTATAAATCAAATTAAAATAATCTCTTAAATTTAGACAATAAATACAAAGACAAATGGTACTAAAACATAAATAAAAATAAAATAAAAATCTCTTACATTACTTAAACAAACACCTAAGTTTAAGGGGTTTTAAACAAATTGATATTACTTGCGCACTAACCACAATGCTACTAATTAATCTACTGTAAACCTTATAAAACAACTGCAAATTTAAAAATAAATACAGCAAAATACAATTGATAATGTGCAAAAGAATGAGACTGCTAACACAAAGACACCGGTTATCTTAACTTCTGATGAGCAAAAAAAGTTTAACTCTTTAAAGCTAACTCTTTAAAGCATACTTTCACAAAAACAGTTGAAAAGATTGATAGCTGCAAACAATATAAAGACAAATGTACTAACTTACTTGGCTTAAGACATTTATAATTGTCTTAAAAGTGAATTCTCAGACAGCAAAAATCACGTTACAGGTCTAAAGGACTGTAAGAAATGAAAATATTAAAACTTAAGTACTTTAAAATAATAAATATCATAATAATTGGATTTATTGAATAATCCTGCTAGTTCATATTTACATAGCCTCTTCTTTATTAACGTCTTAAACAAACTCTATAACTATGTACTCAACAGAATAATTATTAAGAGTGCCTCAGCATAAAACAATATTTAAATTAAGCCTTAGACTTATCCTTAGGCTTAATCGCCCAGCGCAACAGTTATAAAACTCAAAAACAGAATACGTTTTACATCTCTTAGATCTTCAATCTTTTAGATCTCCAAGCACCCCTTGCAAGTAGATTTAAGTCACACCCGAAGTATTTCCCGTTGCAATAGTAGGGGCCCCACTGGCATTCACATAAGTTATGCTGCCAACACCATGTGTATGACTTTCAAATAATTTGCCATTAATGTATAAATTACCCTTAATCTGAATGCTATCAGCCTCAATAACTATAGATTTAACAGAAATCTTGGTATGATCACCCTCACATATCACATTCTTAGAACTAAAAGAAACATCATCACTTAAAATATCAAGTTCCTTTGAACTGAGGCTAAACTTATCTACATTAATGCCTGCATACTTACGATTTACTGCATTTAAAATATAAAAATAATGTTTATCAAAATAATTATTATCTCTCTCATCAAAGATATTAATACTGCTTTGAAGCAAGATTACCCTATCACCTTCCTTAAGCTCAAGTCGTAAGCATGAAATATTACGACTTTTAATATTTAAGTCCTCATACTCTTCAATTAAAACAATTCCTTCTTGGGTTTCAAAATCAAATTCCTTAATAACTCCAATTCGACAAATAAATACATTATCACGCAAACATTTCTTAACCATCTCTAATGCTAAATCATCACCTAAATTCCCCAACCTTCTAGCAATTTCATAAGCTTCCTTCATAAATTTACCCCATCCATAAAATATTAGATTCATCATAAAGCCTTAATTTTAATGTACAGTCACCTACATTGCTTAAACTCGCACCAATCTCTTGCACAATAGCCCTAATAACTCCCCCATGCCTATCTATAAACTCAACCCCATCTCCAACTTTAATCTTATCTGTAAAGAAAAGTGTAGCATTCCAAAAATTAATGGTTGATTTTCCTACAAATCTCACCTCTCTTTGTGGAATAAATAAAAGTGCAAAATCCTCAAGTCTTTTATAAACTCTCTGCCCGACTGGTCTATCGAAATTAATGAAAACAAATTTGGCATCAACTTTAAAATCCAATTCACCAACATCAACAAAAATTAAATGTACATATTTCCCAATAAGTTTTTCTATAAACTCTCTTAAAGTAGAGGCATAAAAACTCTCACTTATTATCTGCTTCCGATCTTGACTGCTCATACCAATAATGGCTTGCCCTGGGAACGCCAAATTTATTGCTTCCTCTATAGATCTTCCAATGTAATTCTTAGTATCAAGTTTTTTATCAAAAAAAGTATCGCTTGATAGCAGATAAACCTCATACTGACAAATAAAATCACCATTCTCAAAATCAAAATCCACAGGAGCACCCAAGTATCCAATCATAATAAACCTATAATCCAAATCACCCTCATGGGCAAACTTCTTATAGTATATTCTAGCAATATCTCCCTGCTTTAAAGACTTATTAAAATTCAAAGGCATATTAAATAACTGCAATCGTGCTTTTTTACATTGAAGCGAGCTTGCAAGGGAATACTCATTACTAATTACAATATTAATAATAGGCGCCCCTTGCTTTGTCTCTACTACAAGCTTGGGTTTCTGATACCTAATATCACTACTAGCACCATAAAACTCTATTTTAAAGTCATATTGAAATAATATCATAACTTCCTATATCTGCTCCAAATTAAAGAGCAACACTTACAATAACTCAATACTCATATCTAAAACCTAAACTAAATACTAATTATAAGCATAATAACATTAATTATCCCCGTCTGAATACCCTGATCTAAAATTAACAGGCTTCTCACCAAGCGGCCTAACAATAGGTCTTACAAAATTTGGTCTTATATCACTTCCTGGTCTTCTACGACTTGGTCTGGTACTGCTTGGCCTAATATTACCTTGTTTAACGCCACTTGGTCTAGTGGTACTTCTTGGTCTACTATTTTCTTGCCTAGCCTCACTTGGTCTTACTCGCAACCTTTGACTTGCCGCCGGTCTTTGCCCCCCCGGTCTTTGACGTCCCAAACTCTCATCATTATCCCCAACCATAGGTCGTCTCTCTGCCTGTTCATCACTGCCCCTAACCATGTCACTTGATCTCTCGCTTACTTGTCTTTGGCTCTCAGGTCTCTCATAACCATTCCTTGTAACGCCTCTTTTAAAGTCATATCTATCCTTGCTGCCTTGACTTGATTGTCTTTGACTTGGCGGTCTTTGACTTGACTGTCTTTGACTTGACTGTCTTTGACCACTTGAACTGCCATTTGAAACACCTAATTTTACACCAAGTTTTTGTTTAACATAACTCTCCACAAAATCAATCTCTCTAAGCTGCAGCTTAATGAATAACTTGGTATAATCCGGATTTTTAATCCAAGTCTTATTACTAAAACTTAAAACTCTATGTCTATACTTGCCAAATGCATTTTCCATAGGGATTTCTATTGTTTCTTTAAACCTATTATCAGTCTCGGTAAAAACATCATCATCAAAATACTGGCCATATTCTCTTAAAAATTCATCTTCTACCTGCAAAAACAAATCATCCCGTATCATATTTACAAGACACTTATAATAACCTTCAAGCTCTGCTATTCTTTGTAAAATTTTTTTTGACTTCCCATTTTTAGTCGGATCATCAACATTAACTAAAACATCATCCACAACCTCATAACTTGCTTCATAAGCTTCCTCAATATCTTGCTCAAAATTCCAATTGGCAAAATCAAAAGGCCTTAAAGGTGCTGCACCAAGATTAAAAAATAAAAATAATGAAAATAATGAAAATAATAATACAATATACCTGAATTTAACCATAAACATTCTCCTAAATATAAATTACTATATACTTATATTCTAACCTTTATATGTAAAAAAATTAAAAGTTTTTACTATTTTAATTTGTAAACTAATATCAAGCTCGTCAATAAACGACGTACTCTTGATTTTTAAAGAATTGATAATGGCCGTTTCATGAAATCCTATTGAAGGACCATAAATGGTATAATAAATACCAGCTTTAAATTTTTCCCTAAACTGCATCTTTATAAAATTAGAATCAAACTCTAAAGCACTATTTGCAAAAGGCGTTGTCTTTAAATTCTCGATTAAAATTTTATCATAAATAGCAGATAAAATCGCATTAGAAATACTAATTATCTCAGGATTTGCCGTAACATTATAACTTACAAATTCACTACGCCTGGTATTAAGATTAATAATGGCTCGCTGACTACTGATACTACTTAAATTTTCCTCAATTGCTCCCAATTTTGGAAATATGAAAAATACTTGCGGCAAATATGCAAGTCCCTTAAAATCAGGTCGAGGAAAAATCGCAATAAAATTTGATGAACTTGAGAGACTTAAAACGTGATTTACAACCTCCCTAATAAGTAATGTTACATCTTC
Source organism: Borrelia hermsii DAH (assembly GCF_023035675.1). Lineage (NCBI taxonomy): Bacteria > Pseudomonadati > Spirochaetota > Spirochaetia > Spirochaetales > Borreliaceae > Borrelia > Borrelia hermsii. Next base: position 92,284 of record NZ_CP073142.1, read on the forward strand.
GAACATATTAAATATCCTTTAAAACTCTTTAAGGCATTCGTGAAATTTCGCTGCCCATCTTATAATCACTCATATTATTTTGCGAAGAAACACCTTGCATGTTTATAGCGTCTGCTAAAGCATTAATAGCACTCTCCATATTAGTAAAATAAAAACCTAAAGGTTCTACAATACTCTTATCTAAATCTATGCGACAAGCCCAACTTAAAAAGTCTCTAACCTCTTCTAATAGCATATGTATATCATCACCACCCACATCATTAATAGGTCCAAAACTGTTTGGTTTGAAATCGCTTGTAATTGACCCTGAACGAGCATCACTTAAGTTTGAATTTAAGTTTGAACTTAATCCTGAACCTAATCCTGAATTTAAATTTGAATTTAAATTTGAACCTAGACCTGAACCACCTGCACTTAAGTTTGAACCTGAACCTAATCCTGAATTTAAAAGCACATCCCAAAGACGCTGCTTTAATCCCCCACTCATTCCCGTACCTAAAACCCCAGAAAGGTTTTCTTTTATATCTTTTATATGAGTTAAATCAGTCGAAGATAAATTCCCCTCATCTTTTTTTAATAAATCATAAACAACAGATACAGCATCATCATTAGAATCAAACTGCCTGCTGCTTCCCTTTAAATCACTTGCAAGTTTAACTGCATCAAAGAGTGCCTCAGGAGTACTCTCTGGTAATAATGATTTAAAACCACAAGTCTTACGAATAAAATCATTCATATCTACTTGAGTATCAAATTTACCTGTTCTTGCAAGCGTACTTTCAATTCCTCTACTCTCAAAATCACTATAAGTTACATCATTAATTCCACAAGCAACATTACCTCCCAAATACCCCAAATTATTAGGAACTACTAGAGAATCTAAATTACTCTTAGATTTAAAAATATTTGAACCTAGAATACTTGTATTTAAATTTAAATTTGAACTTAAGTTTGAACTTAAATTTGAACTTAAGTTTGAACCATCACCAGATAAAGGAAAACTTGACATACTTGCAGGCTTTTGAAGCTTAAAAGACATTAAATCTGAAAACATCAGTTTAATTGAATTACCATCTAATTTCAAATCTTCACTTCCTTTAAAGTTTAAAGCTTGCATAAAATCTTTAGGAACATCAACTTCTTGCAAATCAACATCAATACCTGGTAACTCAACTCTAAATTTATCACTCATAAAATTATTATTTAAAATATCCTGCAAACCACTAACTACTTCAGGCTCAACTTCAAGAGAAGCCATCTGTTTCTCTAGAAACTCACTACTACCTGCAACCTTTAATTTAAGTTCATCTAAAAGTTCATCTAGAGTACTATTTAAATTCCTACCCAAATCACTACCAGCTAACTCACCAGCATCACTACCTAAATCACTACCAGCATCACCACCCAAATTGGGCTTAAAGAATATATCCTGCTTTGCACGAGCAAATTTACCTAAATTCATATACAAAATCTCCTATAAACTTGAAATCAAAAAATTTTCATACATTTCCTTTTTAAGCTTGAAATTAGCAATTTTATTAATTTCTAAAAGTTCAGCGTATTTAAATCGCTTAACCTCATCCAAAGTGCAAACTCCCATTAAAACGGGGAAATAATATTTGCAAGTCTCACTTCTTAAATACTTCAAATAATCAAAATATTCATTTAAAATTGCACTACGATTCATAAACTGTCCTTAAAAATTTAGTCTATAAGTTTAAATTAATTCAAACCCAACACTACCCAGATACCAAGTCTTTGTAATTCCACCTATCATCAATATGCGGATATTTAATAAAAGTCCCATTAGCATCTTGAGAACTCTCAACATAAACTAAACTGGGCTCTTTAAGTCCTGCAAGTTTTTCTACCAAAGAATACTGAACAGCAAAGAAAATAGTGGGAAGCTGATATTTATATAAAAATGAATGCTCCCTGTTAGTACTAATGATTTCGTAAAATTCATCAAAAAAAGACTGCGATATCATTAAAGAGCTTATTCTCTTAAGCACAGGTAAACTATTAAGTTCTCGTCTTAAAGTTTCTTGACTAGCATCAAATCCTAAAATAGAATCCCAATCATACATAGAAATATCCCTTAAAATATATCCATAAGTCTGAAATTTAGTTAAAATCTTTAATTTATATCTCACAAGCCTAACCCCTTTCAATCTCACAATTGATTGCATGAATTACAAAATTGACAGCATCACTATTACTTGTATAACTACGACTTGGCACCTCAGAAAAAAATGCACTATTAGATACAATCTTAAGTCCCATCTGATCATTAAATACTAATGGTTTAAGTTTATCTTTTTTCGACGTCGAAGAATAAAACTGCTCATTGCTAAGTTTAGTTAAAACCTTATAATCAAATGAGCCTTTGGTAATCTCTAGATTGAATATATGCGTAATAGTCCTAGGATCCCTGAAACTTGGAATTGGAATATTCCTCTCCTCAGTACTAGCAGTTGCCATCACATTTGGAGAGGTTGAATATTGTAACTTCCCCCTATCTATGAGCATACCTGCAAAACTAAAAAATACTAAATCTAATGAATAATAATCCTTCATTAATCAGCCTCCCTTCTTAAATAATCATTAATATCATCACTACTTATGTTTAAAACCACACTCTTGAAGCTATCATTGTATTTAATACGAATGGATAAACTTAAACCCAAAACATTATCTGCCTTTAGTCCAAATTTAATGTCACCAAAAGATACAATAAGTCCCCTTTCTTTAAATTCTTTAAATAAACATTCAAGACCTGCTGTATAAGCATTAGGTCTCCCATCAGCAAATTTTAATTGGCTAAGCTTACTATTTTGTCTATTATTTCTGTTCCAAATACGAATAAGTTCACGTGTTGATTCATTTTTTAAAAGATAATACGTAAATGCCTCATCAATTGGACTACCTGAACAGTCTACCCCTTCTTTGAAAGCTAAAACCCCATCATGGCCCGTCTCATTAAGAAGAGAATAAAAATTAATATTATCCCGTCTTAAATCATTAATTAAAGTCGCATCATAAATTGGTTTTGATCTTAATGTAATCCCATAAGGATTAGTTGCATGAAAAATACTAGCTTCATGCAAATATTTAGCTGCAAACTTAAGATGCAAATTATCATTACCACTATCATACATAAAAATGGCCCCATCCCTCTGACTTACAGGAATAGCCTCTAAAAACTCAGGCAGCCTATGAAATTTAGTTGAGAATAATACAAATTTCGAAAAACCCTTTACAGCATCATAATCAGCTTTAAACATTTCTCTTACTGGCTCTACAAATACCACAAATGGATGTATATTTTTCTTTAAAAATTGAACTATGAACTTTTTATCTTTATAAATAGAAAAATTAAAAGACTTAAGTCCATCTTCACTAAAAAAATCACTAAAACTTTTTGATAAAAACTCACGCTGAGTAGTAGCTAATTTAATCTTATCTTCATCACTCTTAAACTCTCCCTTAACTTCAATAGATTCTAAAGTCTCTTTAAAAGACGCAACACTTAAAACAAAATGTCCCTCACTTAAAACGTCGCTCTTATAAATAAGCAAAGGATTATAATAACCAATGCTATCTAATTTAACTGTATCTTCAATTAAATTAACATTAATTGTATCTTGTGGCATGTTATCTCCTATTTTTAAATTTAATTTTTCATTTTAATCTTTAACTTTAATCTTTAATTTCAATCACTTGTATATCTGCTCTGTAAGACTGAGTTAACCCCAAAATGCCTATTCTTTCATTACAAGAAACATTAACAAAACCTCCATCTATCAAATCACCTGTGGATTTTAAGTAATAATTTAAAGATAAATCATACTCACCTTCTAGTGGCTTTTGAAACTCAAATTTAAAAGAATTCTCATGCAAAAAATCCAAGAAATATTCATAAACTTTATGCAAATTAACATAAATCCTAAATTCACCAACATCCCTTACAAATCCTAGAAAACAAAGAGTAAACTTTAAGCCAAACTCATTAACATTAGAATAAAAACTTCCACTTCTTAAAACCCTAGGATCTAAGCAATCAAAACCTTTAAAGTTTATGACCACAATGTAAGAATAATTAGCTTTTAAATCACTTAAATACAGACGATTATAAGAATTTATAATCTCTAACTTTAAAGAATGACGTTTTAAGTAATCCTTAAAAGAAAGGAATATTTTTATTAAAAAAGTTTGTGATTCATGTAAATTAAGCAACACAAATATTCTCCTTAAAGGCAATACTAAACTGCCAAAATATTAAAGCTTCCTTAGCATTAAAACGGTATAGATGATCCTTTCTTGCAAGTACACATTACAATACTTACTTATACTTACAATCTCCATCAAATCATCATCCACTTGTACCTGATCCTCCAAATCAAAATCAACCTTATTCAAGGTATAAACCTTGGCATAAATTTCTTTTGTGAATATATTTGAACCGAAAAGTTCAATATTATCTTCACCCTTAAATAAAAACACGCCATCAAACTTAATAGAAGTCTCTTTATCGACCTTCCGCTCATAAGAAGCATTGCTTTTATTCCTAATTAAACTTTTCTTAAATAAAAACATTGGCCTTGAATACCTTGTAATATTATCAGTTATAGCTAAATTAAGACCAATCATCATACAACCCCTATTAATGCCCTCTTGCAAGCCTTAATTTCTTCTACAAGATTACTAAAAGCAACGCAAAAATCTTTACTTAAAGCCTCATCACGTAATACGTAATCTGAATATTCCACCGATATCTCATTTAATCGCTCAGACTTAACTTTATTAAAATCAAAACGTAAAAGCTTGCCTCTTTTCTTAAGTTCACACCCAAGAAAATAATAAATAAGTAAAAATACCTTGCTCATACTTAAATCCCCAAGGCCTAAACCTTTGCTAAGCAAAACATCCTCAAGTAATTCCACATATACATTAAATTCTTTAAAATTAAGCTCATCAGAACTAAGCATCAGTAGACTTAGTACTTTAGCATAAATCTTATCTAAATCATTATCCATCTCAGGCCCAATCTATCTTAAGTCTAAGTATTGATTCTTGACTTGCAAGAATGCTGCCAATAGAAAAGTCTAGAAAACTAGTCCTAAAATTACTACTTGACATCTGTGTATATGCATTTAAAATCGGAGGATGTCCATCTTTTAATACCAAGAGCTTAGAACTTCTTGGATAAATTAACATCTCATCATTAAGTAAATTCGTAGTCTCAAGCTCAATATCAGCATCATTATTTATTGCCCTTAAAGAGTCAAATAACATGTCCTTATATGAATAATTATTATTACGTGGTCTCTCAAGCAAGCTAGCTTTAACTTTAGGTGTTGTTAATACCTTAAAAGGAACTCTTCGCTCATCTTCCAAATTGATCTTACCCACCTCAGCATTGCAAACCTTTATCAAATCTGAAGTTTGTGTGACCTTGACAGTTTTATCTATCTGCCCTGGAATATTTAGAAGTCCATACATGGTCTCGCGGTCTGCATCATCAACAAGAAGAGTTTTTTGGGTCTGCTTACTTGAAAAGCTTAAACCACCTCTTAAGTAATGCGAACTTAAAAGCTTATGTATCTCGGATAATGAATACCTAAGTCCTTCTCTCATATTAATATTATTAATTGCCTGAATATCTAATTTTCCATCAGGAGCATAATACGTAAAGGCATACTGAAATGGTAAATAATTAACAAGAACCACTTGTCTTTTAAACTTAATAGTAGCTACGGTACTAAAATCATTAACCTTAAGAGTTGGTAGATCTACTATGCTTGAATTCCACTTTATAACCCTTTCACTTGCAAGTGATATATCACTACTCTCTATTTGCTCATTATCAAAAAAATGATAATATTCAGGAACTGGTTTATCAAGAGACAGAGAATCCCTAATAGTATTTATAAATTCTTCATTATTAAATAAACTTTCACTCAATGTCTAGTTTCTCCTTAAATTTTTAACTAATTTTTTTAAATTTATATTTAATTAAATTACTAACTACCAAAAAACTTATGTAAAATCTTAGATATAACCATAACCTTTGCACCACAAAGTCCAGGCCTATCTTTAAACTCAGAAGCATCACTTAAAGCCATTGCATGCATGTAAGTAGCATCTGCACCAATCTTTGCAAGTACTCCCATACTACCAAAAACCAATTTATCACCAGCTTTAACATTAGCATTTGAGAGTAAAATACACTCAAAACTACTAGCAATTGATATAACTGTTGCTGTTTTTGTAAAATCATCATAATCTATGCAAATCCCATAAAGATCATTACCACCACCACGTGCTACGCGGGGTGAGTTTCCATTATCAATAACCAGTTTAACTCCACGTTTATAGCAGAAATCATCAGCCTGATAATTTTCAAATTTATCTGCTAAAGAATATAGCAACACTCCCCTATGGGAAAAATAAACATCAGATGCTCCAAACTGACTGGACTTATCAAAAACAGATGGATATGTGCTAGAATTTTTAAGCTGCTCTAAGACTGATGCTTGCTTATTTGCCTTTAAAGCTGCAAGTTCACGATCAAGTTTATTTTTCTCTCCAGTAAGTTTAGCTAAACTTGCCTCTAATTCAGATTTATCTGGCATAAATACTCTCCTTAAAATTTTTAAATTTAAATATTTAAATAACTACTTTAATAACTTAAGATTTAATATCATAATTTAACATTATAAAAGTCTTGCCTAATTTGCATCCACTCATTAAGCATTGCTTGTCTTAAATCTTTATAATCCTTTATTGTATTATTCGTATTTCGTAAATTTAATGCCTCTCTTGTATTACCCTTATTAAAGGTCATTAAACCATATGAATTATTACTGTTCTTAAATGTATCAATACTTGCAAGCCTTAAGAGTATATCCTTAGTCTTATCATTTAAATTTACAATATCAAGACTTCCTGCAACTGCCAGTATCTGCTTTTCATCAACATATTTTTTAATAAGCTCACATACTTGAATATCTAAAACCTCAACTAATGAATGCCCCGAGCTTAAAAGCTCTTGCGTGCTATAACTTAAACTTAAATTATCATCAGCAAGTCTGGTTATCCAAACAGCTCTACCTAGTAATTCATCATTATTCACAGTATTAGTATTAAGATTAGTATTAACAGTAGTAGCATTAACATTGCTATCAATAGTATTAATATTATTATTACTTAAACTCTGATTTGGAGAAATATCTCTTTTAAGTTCATCTGAAACTTTAATATCAGCGTTTTCCATTAATTAAACCTCCTTAAATCAAAATCTTAAATCAAAATGTAACTTACTCTTTAATATCTCAATCTCATCACTACTTAAAGAATGAGTCTTTATAATCTCTAGATATTTAGAATAAACATCAAGTAATCTTATGTCTCTTGATAATTTTTGTTCATCACTCAATACAGCTAAATCATTAAAACGCATATTAAGTCTGTAATGCTTATTAAGCTTAAGATTAACTGATAGTGCAACTGATTCTTGCACTGTATGCAAAAAATCAATATAATTAGCCCTATCTCCCTTGCCATCACTTCCCAAACCCTTGACCTGTTCATTAAAACTTCTTGTTAGTGGTTCTTTTGTGTCAGCACCAATTTTTGCTTTTACAAGTTCAAATGCATCCTTTAAAAATGAAAGATCGTACTTTATAACCTGTAAACTTGCGTTCTCATCAGCACTATAAACTATTCCCTCATTACTCAAACCATCCTTTATTTTCTCAAGCATACGATTAAGAGTAGCTTCAACCGTGCCTAAATCTTTATTTAAATTTAAATTACTATTAAAAAATGTAGAAAATAATCCCTTACCCTTAGCATCAAGACTAATCTGATTCTTAGCATCATGCAAAGTCTCCATAAGCTCAACTAATTGTTCATCTTTATAAAACAAGAAATTATATTGCCCAATGCGCCTTTCAATCTCTGAGTATATCTGTTCTAAAAGACAAATATCTAAAAGCAGGCTTTGAGTATAGACTGGAGTATGCTCTCCTAGTACATAATCAAAATTTTCATAAATTATAACTCGACTCTTATGCAAGATAATAGACGTACCATCATCTTGAAGATATTCTAAATAATTACTACCGTAATTATCTCTTATCCGCTTATAATCTAAATACTTAAATCCAACTGGTAACTCATCATTAACACTCTTGCTTAAATCCTCATCTAGCACCTTAGGCTTAATTAAAATATATCCTGCTCCATTAAACCTATAACTTATCATGGCTTCAAGAAGCGCTTCTTTAAGTTCTAAACTTAAAGGTTGCAAATCATTTAAATCAAGTGTGGTGGAATTTAAAAAATCTAATTTAATCCCAGATCTTAATGCATCTTCTGCTGAGTTTTCTATGTAATTCCTAAAAAATAATGAATGTCTGTAAAGTTTTAATGGGTCGATTGAATATTTATTAAATAATATATTTTCAAAATTATTTATACCTTTTTTAAATATCATAAATTTATTATATCAATAATAATTAATAATGTAAACTAAATATTATTTAATAATACTTCTAAAGAATATTTAAATAACTCTTACTCATAAAATAAGTAAGAGCCTACTTAAGATTTTATTTAGATTCTACAATTTTAAATTTTTCCCAAGCTTCTATCTGATCTATAAGATATAATTCATCTTCATCTATTCTTCCAACCACATTAACAAGTCCATTATTAGGTGTATCTTTAAGTGCTATTTGAAATTCTCCACTATATCCTAAATATTCTGAAGAATCTATTAATAGATCGCCTCTTTTAATCGCCGCAGGTGAATGTACCATAAAGTTTTGACCCTTGTAGTAATTCCTAGGCTGACTTGACCTAATTCTATAAGAAGTCAGATCTCCTCTATTAAAGTGCAAATTGTCTAAGACTACCTCTCTTTCTAAAGGAGTTATCTTAGGATTTAATTTGGCTTTAAGTTCAAGTACATACCTATTAACTCTAGATACTTTTTTTAGCTCTAAATCACTTGGAAAGCAATTTGAAATTAATACAGCATCCATTCCTTCTCTAAAGAGATCTTTAGTTTGAATCTCAATATCTTTATTTCTATGTTCTTCTAATGTTGGGACACCATCTTTGTTAATTCCTCTTACATCTTCTTCTGCTACAGTTGAAGTTACAAATGCAGCTGTTGGTACCGAGTTATGCTTAAATGCTTGTGTTTTTTTTCTAAAAAACTCTCTTGAGAGACCTGTGTATTTATGAGGATAAAAATTATGACATCCAAGTAAATTATCCTTATTTGGCTTAAAAAACATTATTGTATTCATATGATTGTTAACACTAGTCATATTTAATTCAATTTTTAAGTCATGATCATTAAAGGTCATTAAGGCTTCTTCAATTCCTGTAAATGAATCGTCAAGTCTAATCCCCCATACCCCAAGTTTTTTGAAATAATCAAGTTTATAACAATTTCTCAGATCCCTTAAATCAATATTAAGTTTCCTAAAAATTTCAGGAGTAACATCTACAACTGCCTTCATATTATATTGTCTTGCCACATCAAGCACTTCCTTAAAGGCAATAAATTCATCCCCATCAATATAAAGTAGCGATGTAAATACTCTCGTAAACCCCAAAGATGCACTTTTTTCAATATACTCCTTAATTTTACTTTTTGAACTTACAGTTGGATATATCGATATTCCTATTTCTCTCATTTTCTATCTCCTAAACTTTATTTGCAGACAATGCATTAATAGCGAGCTTCAATACATTCTCACCATTCATTGTTCCATAATCAATTGTATTTATTAATTCAAGGGGAATCCCTTTTGGTTTTGTGATTTCTTCTAGTTTGCCTTTTTTAAATCTTATTTGTGGCGCTACCAAAGCAATATCAAAATTATCAATTATTTCAATAAATTTTGCTTCTGCTACCGCATCGATATTTGCATCTATATTATTATCTTTAGCATATTTTGCCATTCTTTGCATTAACATACTAGTAGACATACCAGCACCACATACGAGTAATATATTCATAATTCCTCCTTATTTTTTAAGTTCGTTAATCACCTTATAAACAGTTATTAATTCCTCAAAAATACTTAAGTCAGAAACTGCTGACATCAAATGATCCTCAGCATGAATTAAAATAAATGGTATTTTAATAAACTCTGGATTTGTTACTGAATATTGCACCACATCTTTATGTGCATCATATGCCTTTGCAAGGGACGACCTACTCATCTCCATCATTTCTTGTGATTTTTCATAATCCCCAGCTTTAGCTGCACCTAGCGCTTCTCTTAAAAAGCTTTTAGCTTCCCCAGCATAAGCCACAACAGGCATACTTACATTATCTATTAACTCTTCGGTTGTATATTCTTTATTCTTCATATCTTTAAACTATAGAAATATAGTATTTATATATTAACATGTTATGATTAATAAATACAATTATTATTAATAAATTAAATTAAATTAAACTTAATTAAATTAAATTATTAAATGAGGAGATTTTTATGAACTTTCAAGAATTTATTGAAAATAAATTAATGCCTATTGCAAGCAAAACCGCTTCAAATAAATACTTAAGTGCCATCAAAGATGGATTTATAGCATCAATGCCGTTTTTAATAGTAGGGTCTTTCGTACTCCTTTTAGTTAATTTACCGTTAGTTGATCCTAATAATTTTTTATACCAACAGTGGTATGTTGATTTGATGAGCAAATATAAAGCAAATCTTATTCAACCATTTTATGTAAGTATGGGAATTATGACTATCTTTGTGTCCTTTGGCATTGGATATAGTCTGTCAAACGCCTATAAGATAAATGGTATTACGGGCGGTCTTTTATCTCTCTTCACATTTCTCATTTTATGCGGTCAATCAGATCAGATACCTTATGGAGGAGATGTACCTAAATGGGCCATTTTGCCTGGAGCATCGTTTCCCATTATTGATGCTAGATATCTTGGTGCACAAGGAATATTTACAGGTATTATTGTTGCCATTTTATCAGTTGAACTTTATAGGTTTTTAGTGAGCAGAAAAATAATAATTAAGCTCCCAGAAAGCGTTCCTCCTGCGGTTGCAAGATCATTTGAAGCTTTAATTCCTGTCATTTTACTTACAATTATTGCTCAAACTATAAATATTGCGGTTCAAAGCACAACTGGTACTCTACTCCCAGAAATAATGATGAATATATTCAGACCAATGCTAAATATTAGTGATTCTTTATTTGGCTCTTTAATGATTGTCTTCATAATTCACATATTTTGGTTTTGTGGTATTCATGGGGGTGCTCTGGTTTCGGTCTTTTTAAGTCCAGTAAGTTTAACTAATCTTGAAATTAATGCAAGAGCTTTGTCAAATAATCTCCCACTTCCTCATATTTTATCTGGAGGATTTCTTGATGTGTTTGTACATATCGGTGGAAGTGGAACAACTCTTGGACTTACTATTGCCATGATAATGAGCAAGGTTCCACACCTAAGGAATATTGGTAAAATTGCACTAGCTCCTGGTATTTTTAATATCAATGAACCTATAATCTTTGGTGCTCCAATTGTTTTAAATCCTATCTTAGGTATCCCTTTTATATTAGTTCCATTAATAAATACAACTATTGCGTATTCACTAACAAATTTTGGAGTAATTGAAAGAGTTAGCACTTTAATGCCCTGGACAACCCCAGCAGCACTAGCAGCTTTTATTTCTACTGGACTTGATCCTAAAGCTCTTATATTATCTTTGTGCTCATTAGCGCTCTCCGTATTGCTTTATTTGCCTTTCCTAAAAGCTTATGAAAAAGTACTCTTAAGACAGGAAAAAACACATAATAAAAAAATTACAGTAGGCAAAAAAAATAATAATTAACATTAAGTTGCTTAAAAATTAATTAGATTAAAGGAATAAATTGGACTTAAAGATTAATAAAAATTTAAATGAAAATTTAATTTAACAAATTAATCTCACATTCAATAAAAATTGTCATTGTTTGGTACTAGGACACAAAAACATAATGTTTATGTGTCCTAAAGACCCCGGATCCTTAACTCTCGCATACTAAACATGTACCTTGCTTTCCAAACAATAATCTAGATATGAAAATCAAAATATAAGCATTGTTGTTAATCCCGCTGTTTGGAATTTTCAAATAAATATTAAAAAAATTGATGCTCAAAGTACATACTTAAAATAGTTTATTTAAATTATGCCTATTAAGGCACTCTCTGTCGCATTTCACCTAGAAAAGCATTATGAGCTGTGTCCTTAATGCTTTCAAATTTGTCACCATCATCATGATTTATCATCATGCCATATATCTGATCAACAGTATCTCCACTACCAATCAATTTTAAAAAACCTGAATAATCTGCATCAATAGCAGCAAGATCTGTATTAAATTTATCTTTATTAGCTTGATCCTTTAAAGACTCAATAGCATCAACAGCACATTTTCGTACCCTCAAAGTCAAGAAAATTACTTTCACGCAGTTTTCAAGCCTGTCTTTACCCAAGTTAACTAATAAATCGTAAAATTCAGCATCAGTATAAGTCTTGTCATTCGGAGCTCCTACATTTGGATTAGTTAATGCTTTTTGAACATACAAAACAGCTTCCTTGTATTCATCAGAAAAATTAAAGTCATCTAATAAAACTAGAACAGGTGTTCTGGAATCCTTTGGTTTTTTTATTACATCGCCCTTTCCATGCTCACATTGCACACGCTTACACAAATCTTTATCTTTGAAGTTACAACTATTTAATAAAAATAATATTATTATCATCATAATTATTTTTAATTTATTATTATAAATACAATTATAAATATCCATAAATATCCTCCATCAATATTTAATTATACCTAATATATTTTGCTCATCTTTAATCTGTAAAAATTAAATACTATTCTTAAATACTATTCTTAAATAAGATTTAAATATTTAAGCCAAAAAATGCATAAAAAATGCATAAAAAGTTAATTTTAAATATCTTAAATCTTGGTAATAAATTTTAATAAACATAAAACCTAAAACTCATATTTTCTAATAAAATTATCTGTCTCTACAACAAATTCCTTATCATAATGTGTTGTTAGAGTAACTTTAATTTTGTCTCTAGCTTTAAGTTTTTCAATAAACCTCCTTCTAAGATGAATAGTAAAAGTATTATGCACTGACATTGGAAATATAAATTCTGCAAATTTATTATCCATTCCAGGCGCTTCCATCTGAAAATCTTTAACTTTAGCAAGTCGCTCCTCAAATCCATCATACTCAAATATGGATACTTATGCTTCTACACCATCAAAAACAACACTTTTAATATCTATTAGCCTAGGCTCAACCATGACAAAATCCAAAAAATAAATCGGATAAATCTCTTCCAGCATTTTTGTGTAATCATCCTCGATTCTCTTTAGCCTTTCCTTATAAGGCCCACTCATCTCCTTTTTAATTAAAACAATACGCTTTATGCCACCAAAATTAAACTCTTGAGAATATTCACTGTAACAAGAAATTGCATTCTCGCAAAATGACCCCGCCTCAGCTACAAGCAAAAATACACCCATCCAGCACAATAAACATAAACGACACATTACCTGAGTAACCATATATGCCTCCTTAAAGATAACAATATACTTAAATCAAATTTAAAAAGTTACCTTTTAAATTGTTTATTTAAAGTTCATTAATAAATTATAAATAAACAATTTATTTAAATTATGTCTACTAAGGTACTCTCTGTCGCATTTCATCTAGAAAAAGAGCATGAGCTGTGTCCTTAATGATTTCAAATTTGTAACCATCATCATGATTTATCACGCTACTATATATCTGATCAACAGTATCTCCATTGCCAATCAATTTTAAACAATCAAAATAATTTGCATCAATAGCAGCAAGCTCTGTATTAAGTTCATCTTTCTTGGCCTGATCCTTTAAAGACGCAATAGCATCAACAGCACCTTTTCGTACCCTAAAAGTTAATAAAGTTACTTTCGCGCAGTTTTCAAGCCTGTCTTTACCCAATTTAACTAATAAATCGTAAAATTCAGCATCAGTATAAATCTTGTCATCCGGAGATCCTACATTTGGATCAGTTAATGCTTTTTGAATATACAAAACAGCTTCCTTGTATTCATCAGAAAAATTAAAGCCATCTAATAAAATTTGAACGGGCGTTTTGGAGTCATTTGGTTCTTTTCTTTCATCTTGTTTTTTTATTGCACCACTCTTTTCATGCTCACATTGCACACGCTTACACAAATCTTTATCTTTGAAGTTACAACTATTCAATAAAAATAATATTATTATCATCATAATTATTTTTAATTTATTATTATAAATATCCATAAATATCCTCCATCAATATTTAATCATACCTAATATATTTTGCTCATTTTTAATCTGTAAAAAATTAAATACTAGTCTTAAATACCATTCTTAAATAATATTTAAATATTTAAGCCAAAAAGTGCATAAAAATGCATAAAAAGTTAATTTTAAATATCTTAAATCTTGGTAATAAATTTTAATAAACATAAAACCTAAAACTCATATTTTCTAATAAAATTATCTGTCTCTACAACAAATTCCTTATCATAATGCGTTATTAGAGTAACTTTAATTTTGTCTCTAGCCCTAAGCTTATCAACAAACCTCCTTCTAAGATGAATAGTAAAAGTATTATGCACTGACATTGGAAATATAAATTCTGCAAATTTATTATCCATTCCAGGCGCTTCCATCTGAAAATCTTTAACTTTAGCAAGTCGCTCCTCAAATCCATCATACTCAAATATGGATACTTATGCTTCTACACCATCAAAAATAACACTTTTAATATCTATTAGCCTAGGCTCAACCATGATAAACCCCAGAATATAAATCGGATAAATCTCTTCCATCATTTTTTTGTAATCATCCCTGCTTCTCTTTAGTCTTTCCTTATAAGGCTCAGTCATGTACTTTTTAATGAAAAAAATACGCTTTATGCTACCAAAGTCAAACTCTTTTGAATATTCCCTGTAACAAGAAAATTCATTCTCACAAAATGACCCCACCTCCGCTCCAAGCAAAAATACACCCATCAAGCACAATAAACATAAACGACACATTACCCGAATAAACATACATGCCTCCTTTAAGATAACAATTTATTTAAATAGACTATCTTAAGGTACTCTCTGCTGTATCCCATTTTGAAAAACATCATGGACTGTTTTCCTAAGACCTTCAAATCTGTAATCATCAGCATGACTTGACATCCTCTCATATACCTGATCAGCAATATCTGTACTGCCCATAAATTTTAAAAAACCTAAATACTGTCCGTCAATAACAGCAAGATTTGCATTAAATTCATCTTTCTTAGCTTGATCCTTTAAAGCCTCAATAGCATCAACAATATCTTTTCGCACCCTAAAAGCCAATAAAGTTGCTCTTGTGCAGTTTTCAAGCCTGTCTTTACCCAAGTTAACTAATAAATCGTAAAATTCAGCATCAGTATAAGTCTTGTCATTTAGGCCTCCTACATTTGGATCAGTTAGTGCTTTTTGAATATACAAAACAGCTTCCTTGTATTCATCAGAAAAATTAAAGCCATCTAATAAAATTTGAATAGGTGTTCTGGCATCCTTTAGTTTTTCATTTCCATCTAGTTTTTTCATTGCATCACCTTTTCCATGCTCACTACCCAAAGCTTCATCTTTGAATTTACAACTATTTAATAAAAATAATATTATTATCATCATAATTATTTTTAATTTATTATTATAAATATCCATAAATATCCTCCATTAATATTTAATTACGCCTATATATTTTGCTCATCTTTAATCTGTAAAAAACTAAATTATTCTTAAATACTATTCTTAAATAAGATTTAAATATTTAAGCCAAAAAATGCATAAAAAGTTAATTTTAAATATCTTAAATCTTGGTAATAAATTTTAATAAACATAAAACCTAAAACTCATATTTTCTAATAAAATTATCTGTCTCTACAACAAATTCCTTATCATAATGTGTTGTTAGAGTAACTTTAATTTTGTCTCTAGCTTTAAGTTTTTCAATAAACCTCTTATTAAGGATAAGAGAAAAAGTATTACGCACTGGCATTGGAAATATAAATTCTACAAATTTATCATCCATATCAGACGCTCCCATATGAAAATCTTTAATTCTAGTAAGTTCCTCATCAGATCCCTTAAGCTCAAATGTGGTTACTTCTGCTTCTACACCATCAAAAATAACACTTTTAATATCTATTAGCCTAGGCTCAACCATGACAAAATCCAAAAAATAAATCGGATAAATCTCTTCCAGCATTTTTGTGTAATCATCCTCGATTCTCTTTAGCCTTTCCTTATAAGGCCCACTCATCTCCTTTTTAATTAAAACAATACGCTTTATGCCACCAAAATTAAACTCTTGAGAATATTCCCTGTAACAAGAAAATTCATTCTCGCAAAATGACTCCACCCCCGCTCCAAGCAAAAATACACCCATCAAGCACAATAAACATAAACGACACATTACCCGAATAAACATACATGCCTCCTTTAAGATAACAATATATTAAATAGACTATTCAACATTACCTTTTAATGGTCTATTTAATATATTTTATTTAAAGTTCATTAATAAATCATAAATAAACAATTTATTTAAATTGCGTATCTTAAGGTACTCTCTGCTGTACCCCATTTTGAAAAACATCAGGGAATTTGGTCTTAATACTCTCAAATAAGATACTACCAGTATGACTTATTAGCCCACCATATACCAGATCAACAGTATTCTCACTACCCAAAGATTTTAAAAAACTAAAATACTGTTTGTCAACAACAACAAGATAGAAATCAAGTTCATCTTTCTTAGCTTGATCCTTTAAAGACTCAATAGCATCAACAATACCTTTTCGTGTCCTCAAAGTCACTGACATCCCTTCCACGATGTTTTCAAGCCTTTCTTTACCCAAGTTAACTAATAAATCGTAAAATTCAGCATCAGTATAAGTCTTGTTACTCGGAGCTCCTGCATTTGGATCAGTTAATGGCTTTTTTATATAAAAAACAGCTTCTTTGTATTCATCAGAAAAATTAAAACCATCTAATAAAATTTGAATAGGTGTTCTGGCATCCTTTAGTTTTTCATTTCCATCTAGTTTTTCATTTTCCTCTAGTTTTTCATTTTCCTCTAGTTTTTCATTTTCCTCTAGTTTTTTCATTGCATCACCCTTTCCATGCTCACTACCCAAAGCTTCATCTTTGAATTTACAACTATTTAATAATAATATTATTATCATCATAATTATTTTTAATTTATTATTATAAATATCCATAAATATCCTCCATTAATATTTAATTACGCCTATATATTTTGCTCATCTTTAATCTGTAAAAAACTAAATTATTCTTAAATACTGTTCTTAAATAGTTAAACTAAAAAATGCATAAAAAGTTAATTTTAAATATCTTAAATCTTGGTAATAGATTTTAACAAACATAAAACCTAAAACTCATATTTTCTAATAAAATTATCTGTCTCTACAACAAATTCCTTATCATAATGTGTTATTAGAGTAATTTTAAGTCTGTCTCTAGCTTTAAGCTTATCAACAAACCTCCTTCTAAGATGAATAGTGAAAGTATTATGCACTGGTGTTGGAAAGATAACTTTTAAAAAGTTCGGATTAACATCAGGTTTTCCCATCTGAAAATCTTTAATTCCAGCAAGTTGCGCACTATGATCATAAAGACTAAATATGGATACTTCTGCTTCTACACCATCAAAAATAACACTTTTAAAATTAATTGCTCGAGGTTCACCAACTATTTCAAACTTTAAATAATAATCTGGGTAAGCCTCTTCAATTTCTTTTCTGGACCTATCATAATATGCCGTCTTTAATTTTTCCTTATAAGACTCTGAGAGGACTTTTTCCGCAAAAACAATACGCCTTATCCCACCAAAATTAAACTCTTGAGAATATTCTTTGATACAAACATATTCATTCTCACAAAATGGTTCAAGCGCAGCTCCAAGCAAAAATATACCCATCAAGCACAATAAACATAAACGACACATTACCTGAGTAATCATATATGCCTCCTTAAAGATAACAATATATTTAAATCAAATTTTAAAAGTTACCTTTTAATTGTTTATTTAAAGTTCATTAATACGCAATTAAATAAACTATGCATCTATTTAATTGCGTATATTAAGGCACTCTCTGCTATATTTCATTTCGCAAAACAAGCCATGCATCATCTTTAATCTTAGCAAACCCTTGCGAGCCAGTATGATTTTTAATATTATTAAATATCACATCAACATTAGCTATGTTAAAAACAGATTTTAAAAATGTGCGGTATACATTATCTATATTATCAAAATCTTGCGTAAGTTCAGCTTTCTTGACTCGATCTTTTTTAATAGTATCAATAGCATCAAAAGCATTTAATCGTTCTCTAAGAGTAAGTAAAATTATCCTTACGCTATTTTTAAGCTTATCTTTACCCAATCGAACTAATAAATCGTAAAATTCAGGCTCAGTATAAGTCTTATAGCCTCTTATATGTCCAATATCAGAATCAATTACTGAATTCTTTATATATAAAACGGCTTCCTTGTATTCATTTGTAAAATTAAAGTCATTCAATAAAATTTCAATAGGTGTTTTTGAGGCCTTTGGGCTTTCTACTACATCAACCCCAGAGTGATCAGATTTCACATCCCCATCCAAGGTCTCACCTCTAAAGAACCTACAACTATTTAAAAATAACATTGCCACTATTATTATCATTATTATTAATTTATTATCAATATCCATAAACATTCTCCCAAATATATTTAAGTAAGCTTAAATATAAGTTTATCATCTTTGCTTTATATTTAACAAACAATAATAAACCTTAAAACCCATATTTTTTAAGAAAATTCTCAGTCTCTAAAACAAACTCCTTATCATAATGAGAAGTTAGAGTAATTTTAAGTCTGTCTCTAGCTTTAAGCTTATCAATAAACCTCCTTCTAAGGCTGATAGTGAATGTATTATGCACTGGAACTGAAAATGTATGTTGTAAAAATCCTACATTAACATCAAAGTC
This sequence comes from Borrelia hermsii DAH, assembly GCF_023035675.1. Classification (NCBI taxonomy): domain Bacteria; kingdom Pseudomonadati; phylum Spirochaetota; class Spirochaetia; order Spirochaetales; family Borreliaceae; genus Borrelia; species Borrelia hermsii. The sequence continues at coordinate 111,412 of NZ_CP073142.1, forward strand.
TCCCATCTTAAAGTCTCCCATCTGAAAATCCTTAATTTTAACAAGTTGAACACTAGGATCAGAAAGATTAAATATTGATACTTCGGCTTCTACACCATCAAAAACAACACTTTTAAAATTAATTGCTCGCGGCCCATCAACTATTTCAAACTTTAAATAATAAGCTGGGTAACCCTCTTCAACTGATTTTATGTATTCCTTGCTGTATGCTCTTGTCTTTATCTCTTTCCTATAAGACTCAGTCATGTCCGATTCTAAAAAAGAAATACTCTTTATGCTACCAGAGTTAAACTCTTTAGAATACCGCCTATAACAAAAATATCCACCCTCACAAAATGATTCAATCTCAGCTCCAAGCAAAAACACACTCAACATGCAAAATTGAACATACATTAACATTCTCACAATCACTTGAGTAAACATATATGCCTCCTTTAAAGACAACAATTCTTAAGATAACAATCTTAAAGATAACAACTTTTAAAGATAAACTTAAGATAAATAACTACGGTAATGGTTCGAAAATCTCAAGAAAGCGCCTAAAATTTGCCACACTAACTTTAAAAGTATATTTCCTTGAAAGCCCACTCATAGGTTCAATGCACTCAACATTAAATTTTAAGTCCCTTCCATTAGCTTTCCTTATAAGTTCTCTCCACTCTAATTTGTAAGAATCGAAATAAATCCCACCAATTCTAGTCCATTTTCCATCCCGATTATACATATCAATTCCCTCTTCCTCTTCATCGGCAAACCTATCAATATCAACAACACTTCCCATTAAGTCGACTGTCTTTAACTTAATCTCATGATCACTCTTAAGCGCAACAAATATGCTCATATAGCTCTTATAAAAATCATAATTAATTTCAAACAAATTATCCTCATTAGTTAAACTTAGATTAATGTTGCCTGAGAGTATCTTATTACTTAAATAAGATACCCTAAGCTCTTCAGACTCAAGAGCACAAACATCATAAAATACAAATAAACTGACTATAAATAATAATTTTAAAAAGAGTTTATATACTTTCATAATTAAATACTCCCCTAAAATTAAATTTTCATTAATACAACATTAATGTTTTACTAAAATACATCTTAATATATGCATTAACATGCATGCCAATATTAATTTCCCAAATTTAAGTTTAAAACTTAAAATTCATATTTCTTAATAAAATTATCAGTCTCTACAACAAATTCCTTATCATAATGAGTTATTAGAGTAATTTTAAGTCTGTCTCTAGCTTTAAGCTTATCAATAAGCCCCCTTCTAAGGCTGATAGTGAATGTATTACGCACCGGAACCGGAAAAATAATTTCTAAAAATCTTTTATTAGAATCAGGCGATCCCATCTGAAAATCTTTAATTCCAGCAAGTTGCAAATTAGGCGAATAAAGATAAAATACTGATGCTTCTGCTTCTACACCATCAAAAATAACCTTCTTAAAATTAATTGCTCGCGGTTCACACACTATTTCAAATGATAAAAAATAAGCTGGATAACCCTTTAGCATTGCTCTCTTATACTTCCCATCATTCATTGCATTTATCTTTTCCCTACGAGACTTCAAGAGATCCGATTCTACAAAAGAAATACTCCTTAGGCTACCAGAGTTAAATTCTTCAGAATATCGCCTGTAACAAAAATATTTATTCTCACAAGATGGTTCAATCTTAGCTCCAAGCAAAAATACACCTAACACGCAAAACTGAACATACATTAACATCCTCACAATAACCTGAGTCAACATATATGCCTCCTTAAAGATAACAGCTTTTAAAAATAACAACTTTTAAAGATAAACTTAAAATAAATAACTGCCGTAGGTCCTAAAATATCAATATACTACTTCGAAAATATCAATCATGCGACTCAAATTTGCTGCACTAACTTTAAAAGTATACTTCCGCTCAAGTTTACCCTCAACCTCAATACACTCAACATTAAATTTTAAGTCACCCTTAGCTTTCTTAATCAGTTCTCTCCACTCTGACTTGCAATTCTCAAAATCAATCCCAATAGTACTATACCATCTTCCATTCTTATGATTACTAGTCATCCCAGACAAGCTGAAAATCCCCCCGTAAATACAATGCGACTCTCCATTTAAGTCAATTGTCTTTAACTCAATTTCACGATCATTATTAAGCTCAAGATATACATTTACAACACCAACATAAGAGTTATAACCGATTACAAACGCACTACCATCATCATCAGTTAAATTCAATGTAATGCCGCCTGATCTATTCTCATTGCTGAAATAATATATCCTAAACTCCTCAGACTCTTTTGCAAACAAATCATAAAATACAAATAAACTGACTGCTAGTAATAATTTTAAAAAGAGCTTATATACTTTCATAATTAAATACTCTCCCCCTAAAATTAAATTTTCATTAATATGTATTTTAATATATACATTAATGTCTTACTAAATACATTTTAACATGCATGCCAATATTAATTCCCAAATTTAAGTTTAAAGCCTTAAAATTCATATTCTTTAATAAAATTATCAGTCTCTACAACAAATTCCTTATCATAATGAGTGATTAGAGTAATTTTAAGTCTATCTTTAGCTTTAAGCTTATCAATAAGCCTCTTTCTAAGATGAATAGTAAAAGTATTACGCACTGGTATTGGAAAAATAAGGTTTAAAAATTTCGGATTAACATCAGGCGCTCCCATCTGAAAATCTTTAATGCTAGCAAGTTGTGCACTAGGCTCATAAAGATTAAATATTGATACTTCTGCTTCTACGCCATCAAAAATAACACTTTTAAAATTAACTGCCCGAGGTTCACCCACTATTTCAAACGATAAAGAATAATCTGGATAACCCTCTTCAATTGCTTTTCTATACTCTTCATTACGCATTGTCTTTAGCTCTTCCCTACGAGACTTCAAGAGATCCATTTCTACAAAAGAAATACTCCTTATGCTACCAAAGTTAAACTCCCTAGAATATCGCCTGTAACAAAAATATTTATTCTCACAAGATGGTTCAATCTTAGCTCCAAGCAAAAATACACCTAGCACGTAAAATTGAACATACATTAACATCCTCACAATCACTTGAGTAAACATATATGCCTCCTTAAAGATAACAATTTTTAAAATAACAACTTTTAAGATGACAATCTTAAAGATAAACTTAAGATAAATAACTACTGTAATGATTTGAAAAAATCAATAATATACTACTTCAAAAATATCAAGTAAGCGACTCAAATTTGCTGCACTGACTTTAAAAGCATACTTCCGCTCAAGTTTACCCATCTCTTCAATACACTCAACATTAAATTTTAAGTCTCCTCCATTAGCCTGCCTTATAAGTTCTCTCCACTCTGGCTTGCAATGCTTAAAATTAAATTGATCAACACTACTACTCCATTTCCCATTATCAAGAGCTTCATCAATGACGCCACTCTCCCTGTAAAAATAGAGAAACTTTCCATTTAAGTCAATCTTCTTTAGTTGCATTGCACGATCACTTTTAAGATCAAGAGATATGTTTATCTTATAAAAATAACCATCATAACTGACCGCAAATACATTACCATCATTATCAGTCAAATTTAATGTAATAAAGCCTAATCTAGGCTTATTGCTTCCATACACTACTTTAAATTCTTCAGACTCAACAGCACAAACATCATAAAATACCAATAAATTGACTGCTAGTAATAATTTTAAAAAGAGTTTATATACTTTCATAATTAAATACTCCCCTAAAATTAAATTTTCATTAATATAACATTAATGTTTTACTAAAATACATATTAATATATATGCCAATATTAATTTCCAATTTAAAGCTTAAAGCCTTAAATTGCATATTCTTTAATAAAATTATCTGTCTCTAAAACAAATTCCTTATCATAATGAGTGATTAGAGTAATTTTAAGTCTATCTTTCTATACTCTTCATCACGCATTGTCTTTATCTCTTCCCTACGAGACTTCAAGAGATCCATTTCTACAAAAGAAATACTCCTTATGCTACCAAAGTTAAACTCCCTAGAATATCGCCTGTAACAAAAATATTTATTCTCACAAGATGGTTCAATCTTAGCTCCAAGCAAAAATACACCTAGCACGTAAAATTGAACATACATTAACATCCTCACAATAACTTGAGTAAACATATATGCCTCCTTAAAAATAACAACTTTTAAAGATAAACTTAAGATAAATAACTACTGTAGGTCCTAAAATATCAATGATATACTACTTCAAAAATATCAAGTAAGCGACTCAAATTTGCTGCACTGACTTTAAAAGCATACTTCCGCTCAAGTTTACCCATCTCTTCAATACACTCAACATTAAATTTTAAGTCACCCTTAGCTTTCTTAATCAGTTCTCTCCACTCTGGCTTGCAATGCCTAAAATCAAACTGATCAACACTACTACTCCATTTCCCATTCTCAAGAAACCCATTAATGACGCTACTCTTCATGTAAAAATAGAGAAACTTTCCATCTAAGTCAATCTTCTTTAGTTGCATTGCACAATCACTTTTAAGATCAAGAGATACGTTTATATCATTAAAATAACTATCATAACTGATTGCAAATACATTACCATCATCATCAGTCAAATTCAATGTAATAATGCCTAATCCATGCTGATTGCTTCCATAAACTACTTTAAATTCCTCAGACTCTTTTGCAAACAAATCATAAAATACAAATAAACTGACTGCTAGTAATAATTTTAAAAAGAGTTTATATACTTTCATAATTAAATACCCCCCCTAAAATTAAATTTTCATTAATAAAATATTAATATAACATTAATGTTTTACTAAAATATATATTAATATATATGCCAATATTAATTTCCAATTTAAAGCTTAAAGCCTTAAATTGCATATTCTCTAATAAAATTATCTGTCTCTAAAACAAATTCCTTATCATAATGAGTGATTAGAGTAATTTTAAGTCTATCTTTAGCTTTAAGCTTATCAATAAATCTCTGCTTAAGGACAATAGTGAAAGTATTACGCACTGGTGCTGGAAAGATAAGGTTTAAAAATTTCGGATTAACATCAGGTCTTCCCATCTGAAAATCTTTAATTCTAGCAAGTTCAAAATTAGGCTCATAAAGATTAAATATTGATACTTCTGCTTCTACACCATCAAAAATAACCTTCTTAAAATTAATTGCTCGCGGTTCACCAACTATTTCAAATGATAAATAATAAGCTGGATAACCCTTTAGCATTACATTTTTAAACCTCTCATCACGCATTGCATTTATTTCTTCTTTATAAGACTCTGAGAGGCTCTCTTTCATAAAAATGATACGCCTTATGCTACCAAAATTAAACTCTTTAGAATATTCCCTGCGACAATAAGATTCACCCTCACAAGATGACTCCGCATTTGCTCCAAGCAAAAATACACCTATCAAGCACAACACACATAAACGACACATTACCTTAGTAACCATATATGCCTCCACGACAATATATTATCAATATATTTAAGGGACAATTAATTATTATAATAATTCTGAGATATAAAGCACATTACTCAAACTTTCTGCACTAACTTTAAAGTAATACTCCCGCTCAATCATACGCTCAACTTCAATGCAAACAACACAAAATTGTAAGTCTTCTCCATTAGCTTGCCTTATAAATTCTCTCCACTCTGACTTGTGGCTAGCCAAATGAACAACAATCCCCCCCCAAGTAATCCATCTTCCATCCTGATTATACATAGTAACTAGCTCATCCATAGTAGATTTGTAGCCCACATGGAAAACACTTCCCATTAAATCGATCGACTTTAATTTAATCGCACGATCACTTATAAGCTCAAGCCTTATCCTTATATCATCGGCACCAACATAAATTGAAAACAAATTATAATCACTAAACAAATATAATTTAACGACACCTAAGCCCTTACTATTGCTTGAATAACGTATTTTAAAGGATTCTTTTGCAAAAATATCACAAAACACAAATAAGTTAACTATAAATAATAATTTTAAAAAGAGCTTATATGCTTTCATAATTAAATACTCCCCTAAAATTAAATTTTTCATCAATAATACATATATGCTTAAGTCTATACCCAAAACAGGCATTAATCAACCTTACTCAAAACCTTTAAATATTAATCTGAATTTATAGAATTCCTACAATAATTCCTACAATAATAAATATCTGGCTTTAATAAACATAAAGCTTTAACAAAATTAAACCTTAAACTTAAAACAAAAATGCAGCATAATTAGGATTGCCCAATTAAACTTGTAAGTAATAAATTTACTAGAATTGCTACGCTAATAGGACCTTTTGCAAGCTCTTAAGTATCCTAGATTTCAGCAGTAAGTCTGCTCTATATCATTTATAAGCACAAAGGAAATGATAAGACCCATTGACTTACTAAACGCATAGCGCTCTTAACTCTAGGTACACATGATTAAAGCACATTTTACTAAGGTAAAGGTTCCTATAACACTTAAGATACTATATAATAATTATATAAGGAGATTCTTATGGGACACGCGCAACCAGTAATTACTCAACAAATGGTTATAGCAGAACTTACTAAAGCTGGAATAAACAGAGACATTGCTGCTGATCTTTCTTATAGATATTATCGTAATGAGCTTACTTACAAAGATATTGAGTATTTAGAGAACAATTTTAACTTAAAACTCGAAATGTTAGAACGTAGCCTAAAATCTGAGATTATATCCGTTAAAACTGAACTTAATAACAGAATAGATATTAAATTTAATGAACTCGATAATAAAATAGATACTGTTGAGAATAATCTAAATGTAAAGATTGATACTAAATTTAATGAACTCGATAATAAAATAGATACTGTTGAGAATAATCTAAATGTAAAGATTGATACTAAATTTAATGAACTTGATAATAAAATAGATACTAAATTTAATGAACTTGATAACAAAATAGACATTAATAAAATGGAATATAAAAGTACATCAAGATTACATAATTGGATGTTTGGAACTATTATTACGCTTAATATAGGAATAATCTTAGCATTAATATCAATGTTAAGTAAGTAAACTTAAAATTCATATTTTCTAATGAAATTATCAGTCTCTAAAACAAACTCCTTATCATAATGTGTTGTTAGAGTAATTTTAAGTCTATCTCTAGCTTTAAGCTTATCAACAAATCGCCTGCTAAGAGTAATAATAAAAGTATTATACACTGGTGTTGGAAAGATAACTTTTAAAAATTTCGGATTCTCATCAGGACGTCCCATCTGAAAATCTTTAATCATAGCAAATTCAGAATTAGGTTCATAAAGATGAAATATGGATACTTCTGCTTCTACGCCATCAAAAATAACCTTCTTAAAATTAACTGCCCGCGGCCCATCAACTATTTCAAACTTTAAATAATAAGATGGGTAACCCTTTAGCATTGCACTTTTATACCCCCCATCACTCATTCTCTTTATCTTTTCCCTAAAAGACCCCGCAAGGTCCTCTTCAGTAAAAACAATACGCCTTATGCTACCAAAGTTAAACTCTTTTGAATATTCCCTGTTACAATAAGAATCATCTCTACAAGATGATTCAAGCTTAACCCCAAGCAAAAATACACCTATTAAGCACAATAAACATAAACGGCAAATTACCTTAGTAGCCTTAATAAACATATCTGCCTCCTTAAAGATAACAATTTTTAAGATAACAACTTTAAGATAAATGACTACTGTGATGCTTCAAAACTAGCTACTTGCTCTAACAAATCAACAAATCTGCTCAAATTTACTGCACTAACTTTAAAGTAATATTTCCTTAAAAGCCTATTCTCAGATTCAATGCAAGTAACGCAAAATTGTAAGTCAGAATCCTTAGCTTGCCTTATAAGTTCTCTCCACTCTGACGAGAATTTACCGAAATAAAATAACCCTCTCTCCAAACCCCATTTTCCATCCCGATTGTTCATATCAATCACCCCCTCATCGGCAGACCTATTAATATGAACAATGCTTCCCATTAAGTCGATTGTCTTTAACTTAATCTCACTATCACTCTTAAGCCCAAAATTTACATGCACATATCCAGTATAATTAGAATAATGCATTGAAAGAAAATTATCATCATTAGTTAAACCTAAGTAAATTTCGCCTGATCTATCGCTATTGCCTGAATAATGTACTTTAAGCTCCTCAGACTCTTTTGCAAACAAATCACAAAATACAAATAAACTGACTATAAATAATAATTTAAAAAAAAGTTTTTCTCCTACCATAATTAAAGACTCTCCTAAAATTAAATTTTTCATCAATAATATATATATGCCTCAAGTCTATACCCAAAACAGGCATTAATCAACCTTACTTAAAACCTTTAAATATTAATCTGAATTTATAAAATTCCTACAACAATGAATATCTAACTTTAAAAGCCATATTTTTTGATAAAATTATAAGTCTCGAAAACAAACTCTTTATCATAATGAGAAGTCAGAGTAATTTTAATTTTGTCTCTCTTTTTAAGCTTATCAATAAATCTCTTTTTAAGAACAATAGTAAAAGTATTATGCACTGGTATTGGAAAAATAAGGTTTAAAAATCTTTTATTAACATCAGGCTCTCCCATCTGAAAATCTTTAATACTAGCAAGTTGCGCACTAGGTTCATAAAGATCAAATATAGATACTTCTGCTTCTGCACCATCAAAAATAACCTTCTTAAAATTAATTGCCCGCGGTTCACTAACTATTTCAAACTCTAAATAATAAGCTGGATAACCCTCTTCAATTGCTTTTCTATACTCTTCATTACGCATTGTCTTTATCTCTTCCCTATAAGACTTTGAGAGATCCCCTCTCTTAAAAGAAATACTCCTTATGCTACCAGACTTAAATTCTTCAGAATATCGCTTGCTACAAAAATATTTACTCTCACAAGATGATTCGAGCTTAGCCCCAAGCAAAAATACACCCAACACATAAAATTGAAAATACATTAATACTCTAGCAATAACCTGAATAAACATATATGCCTCCTTAAAGATAACAATTTTTAAGATAACCTTAAGATAAATGACTACGGTAATAATTCAAAACCATGCACCTGTTCTATTAGATCAATCAATTTACTCAAATTTGCTGCACTAACTTTAAAAGTATACTTCCGCTCAAGTTTACCCTCAGCCTCAACACACTCAACATTAAATTTTAAGTCACCCTTAGCTTTTTTAATCAGTTCTCTCCACTCTGGCTTGCAGCTATGAAAATTAAGATCAAAACCATTGCCCCACATTCTATCCCGATTAGACATCTTCATTAACCTATCCAAGGTAAATATATCGTACATACAGACATCATTTTCATTTAATTTAATCGTCTTTAGATAAATTTCACGATCACTTTTAAGATCAAGATATACCTTTACAGAACCACCCAAATAAGAATTATAACTAACTACAAGCATAGCACCATCATCATTAATCAAATTCAATGCAAAACCACCTGTACCACTTTTATTGCTGAAATAAGACGCTGTAAACTGCTCAGATTCTTTAGCGAAAGTATTATAAAAACAAAATACGAGGAAACTGACTGTAAATAATAATCTTAAAAAGAATTTCTCTGCTATCATAATTAAATACTCCCCTAAAAGATTAAATTTTTATCAACAATAACATTGATAATAACATTGATAATAACATAAATGAATAAATAAATGAATATTCAAGTCCATGCCTAAATGGACATTAATCAACCTTATAATACCACTAACCATCAATCTAGATTTTAAATAGATCAATAGATCAAACTTCAAAAGTTGCTTGGAAAACAAACAAATAAACTAATTAAATTAAACGGGCAAAAATAAATTTACCCTAAAGCTTATAAGCTTTAGGGTAAAACATACTAATATTTAACTAAATCTATCCCTTAACTTTGGAACTTAATGCACGAAAATCATCACTAAGATTAGAATTACCCTTAAACGCTGATTTCATCTGTCTAAATATCCAATCAAAAGAATCATCACTGTAATCATTACCATTTGCAAAAATATCTGCTAAGCTTTGGAAAAATAGACTTAAAGAAGTCCCACTATAGTGTCTAGAACTAACTGAACACCTAATTAAAGCGTCTACCGCAGCATTACTACTTAGATCGCTAACAGAACTAATTCCAGCTTGACTTAAAAGCTCATTATCTTTACCCTGACTAATCCAATTTTGAATCTCTTGTGAACTTCTAGCATTTGATTTTATCAAATCAAATACCTTCTTCATAGCTCGTGCCAATTCTATTCTTCTAAAAGAAGAAGTAGAATCATTTCTTTTTAACCAATTAAAGAATTTTTCGCGTACGGTCTCAAATTTTTTTTGCTCAGAAGTTGATCTACCATTAACTTTAATAGCATCTTCAAGATACTTCTCTAAATACCCAAATAATTTTTTCTCTTCATCAGTAATAACTATAACCGAACCGCCACTGCCATAAGTTGACCTACAGCTAACAGACCTAGGACTAGAAGACACATAAGAATAAGCAACCCTTGTTCCCAAAATAGAAGATACAGGACCTCTTGGGTTCCATCTAGTTTGACTAGTAGTAGTTCTATTTTTATTTCGACGCTTTTGTTGTTTATCTGCTTTTCTATCTACTTTTTTATCTACTTCTTTGCTTGGCTCCTTCTGCTCAACTTCTGTTGCTTGAACAGTTACAGCTTCTTGGTTCTCAGCAGGTATACTAGCAACTTTTACGTCCCCACTACCAGACAACTCACCAGGCTTAGCAACAACTACTCCACCAGCAGACACATCAACTCCACCTTTATCCTCAAGCTCATTAACAACTTCTAGCTCATAATCAACAACATCATCATAGTCTACATAAACAACGTTGCCATCCTCATCAACATAAGCATATTCATATTCGCCTTTAAGAACATCTACAAGATAATCTGCACCTTGCTTAGCAGCCATCAGACCACCTTTAATAAGAGCCTCTATTCCTCCGCCCTGACCATCAAGGCCATCTCTACCAAGCAAGTCAGACAGATTACAACTAAATGCCAAAACGCTTAAAAGCACAACAAAAATTTTTGAAATTTTCACACTTTTCCTCCTTATCAAATTCTAAATATCACCAATTTTTAAATATTAAATTAATAATATACATCAATAAATTTAGATTTAAATTAATAATTCAAGTTATTATCAAAAATATCGTAAGATAATAGACAGTATAAATGTACGTATGCATATACACTTTAAAAATTTAATTAAAATTAAATAAGGACTTACCCTAAAGCTTGCGGGCTTTAAGATAAATCCTTAAAATTACATTAATCACATTAATTCTCAAGCTTGACTTTTATCTTCAATTATGGATTTAAACTCTCCAAATCCCTTATCTTCACCAGCATTATCAGAAAATACCGCTTTTAGATCCTTAAATATTTGCTCCTCAGGTTTATCACGATCATTCTCAGCATCATAAAGAGTATCTGCTAATGCTTGGAACAATAAACTCACAGCAAACCCACTATAATCTCTAGAGCTAAGGGTTTTCTTTATTAAAAAGTCTATCTCCACATCACTATTTAACTCATCATCTCTATCAACGTCAACAACAGTATCATCATCTCCAACAACACCTAAAACCCAAGTCTGAAGCTCTCTTGAGTTGGAACTCTTTTCTTTGATGAAATTATACACTCTCTGCATCGCTTGCACTAATTCTTTTCTCTTGGAAAAATCAGTATCCTTTTCTCTCAACCATGCAAAGAATTTTTGACGTCCATTCTCTAATTTACTCTGCCTAGAACTTTCATTTCCATTAACCTTAATAGCGCTTTTAAGATATTCTTCTAAATGACCAATTACCTGAGTCTCATTAGAACTTAAACTTACAGTCATACCGCTGTTTACAGTCATACCGCTGTTTGCACTCGAAACATCAGAATCAGACTTAATACCAGCAAACATATCTCCCATGCTAAGAGTAGCATCCATTACAAAATTCCCTACATCTTGGAGAGAACCAAGAACAGCTCCTGCTCCTTGCATAGCGGCTGTAACAAAAGTCTCTGCTCCCTTGCTAGCGGTCTTAATTCCATCCTTAACTTTGTTATCAATCCCATTCTCAAGTCCATACTCAATTACATTAGCAATCCCATCAGCAACACCGTCCACAATTTTTTTTACTGTACCCAGGACAGCGAACTTAACATTTTCTGTCTCTTTTTCTGTCTCTTTTTGTGTCTCTAAGACAACAGCAATCGAATCTTTAATAGCAGCAACTCCCCTCTCATCTCCAGATACTATTGCCGGACTTGCAGCAGCAGTAACGCCACTAGTAATAATAGTATTGGTTAAATCTCCACTAGCAATAACTCCTTCTGTTCCATGACCAGTAGAAATATCACCCTCGGCTTTAATATTTAAATTAGAAGCACCAACTCCATGACTATCAGCTAAAACATTTTTCAAATCAACAGATTCTGCTTCTTGACTACTAGATGAATTTCCATCAGAAGCAGCAGCTCCTACTCCAGAACCACCAACTGAAACTCCACCAGCAGCTACAACTCCTTGAAGAGCACCATTAGTTCCTTCTTGGGAAGCAACGCCTTTTTGAGGAGAATCCCCTGGTTTTTGCAAAGCACTACCAGCTCCTTCTTGAGAAGAATTTTCTGAGTTTTGCAGAGTATTTTTCTTAGAACCAACAGCAACTACTGCCCCCTCGCCACTAGCAGCAGCATCTTTCCCTACTTCCTTACCAACAGATTTGCCCCTTTGGCCAATATTCTCTGGCTTTTGAAGCTCAGAAGCAACAGAATTTCTTATATCTTGAACAGATCCAGGCTCATCAATCTCCCAGTTACTCTCACTTACAGCATGATAGAATTTGCAACTCAAGGTAAATGCACTTAAAATAATAACAATACCAAGATTCCTCATATCCATCCTCCTATACAAATTCCATAAGTATTAGAATAATAGTATATAGCAATAAACTTAAATTTAAAGTAAATTTTTTGAAATTTTATCTAAATAAAATACCCTTAAGCTCTTTGTCATTACTGACATAAACCTTGAAAACCATTGGAAATGAAAGAAAAAACATACCCCAAAGTTAACGTAACTTTGGGGTATATCAATTAACAATATTGATGTACAGAAAACTGCTAAATCTTATATACTTAAAACACATATTAAATGTACTTTTCCATTTTAAGATTTACTTATTAACATCACTTGTTCTGCCATTACCTGAACTAATACTACCTCTGTACCCTCAACTATACTTAAGAAAGTGCTCTTTAAAAAAGAGCACTTTTTGCTTCATAGTTAATCTCAATAACTCCTACCGCTTTAAATCCCATGATATGATGTAGAAGAAACACTAAATAATGAACGGAATAAACTGCCTATTCCACTCCAACCAGATGAAGAGCGTGGCTTAACAGCTTTTGGCTTAGCAACTTTTGGTTTAGCAGCAGCTGGGGCTTTAGCTGGTTTTGAAGGAACAGTACCTTTTGATGTTTGGGTAACAGTCTTAGTACTTTCTGATTTCTCAGAAACCTCTGGGGTCTTTACTTCTGGCTCAACAACTTCTGCAGTCCCAACACTTTCAGTTTTAACACTCAAACCAGCAGCAATTTCTGATCCAGCACCAGTACCAGCAACTTCTACTCCTTGACTATTAGCTTCTTCTTTTTGCTCATCAGAACTTCCCTCTTCCTTAGCTTCCTTTGCTTCTTCAGCTTGCTCTTCAGCTTCCTCTTGCTCTTCAGTTTCCTCAGAAGCTTCTGCGCCTTGAACAACATCAGCAACAGCTCCTAATACTTGAACACCAACATCGCCAATGCCTTCAAGAATAGATGAAAGCCCAGAAACAATTAAATCTTCTGCTCCTGGCTCAGAAGACACATGCTTAGAAGACATAAGCCTATCACGCAAATCACCCAACTGAACATCTGCCATTAAACCTTCATAAAGGTCACAGCTAAACATAAATACACTGAAAAATATAAAAATAATATGTAACTTTTTCATAATATTCTCTTATTTCCTCTCCTAATTATAAATTTCTATTCATAATCGATCTTTAAAACTCAAATTATGAATAGAAATAATATATAACAGTAAATTCTAAATCCAAATAAAATTTTTAAATTATTATTATAAAAATAAATGCATATACGTACTAATAAGTTCAATAAAATTTAAATCAATTTTAAATATCAATTAAATTTTAAGGTTTTAATTTTAATGTAAAATATCAAAATACCTTTCTTCGGACAAGAAATTAACAGTCTCAATGCTATACTCAACATCATCATGAGAGACTAAAGTAATTTTAAATCCTACTTGCTCGCGCAAAGCCTTAAATAGGGCTTCATTAAGTGTAATAGTCAAATTATTAACTACTTTAACTGAATACTCTTTTAAATACTTCCGGTCCAAATCATTACTACCAACAATTTGAAAATATGGCACATCTGATGAGTTAAACTCCGGTTTGGTTATTTTATAATTATAAAGCCTAGCATCAACTCCATCAAAAATTACATTTTTAAACTTCATTAAGCGTCCTTTATCAACTATTTTAAAACTTAGAGTAAAAGATGGATGAGAAGCTATGAGCTCTTCTCTCTCGGAATCCTTTAAGGCCTTAAAATCTTCAGATTCGGCATTAATATACAACGCTTTAAAGAAAATACTCTTTATACCACCTAAATCAAATTCTTTAAAATAAGTACTCTGCCCTATCATATTAGTATGCGGAGTTGAACTATACCTCTCTTTTGTCGAAAATAAGTTATTTAATACCTTATCCTTCAAGTATAGAACAAAAAAGAATATGAAAAATATACAAAAACATATAAGCAAAAAAATATATATCTTAAATGCAAATGCCCTAATCTTATTCATATATTTATCCACCAAACATATTTACTAAAAAAATTAAGCAAAAACTTCAAATAGCTTTAAACTTATCAACAAGGTCAAAAAATTTCTGCGCACCATTTACACTGAAGCTAAAAGAAATATTTCTCTTAACACCACTCTTGCGCTCAACACACTCAACATCAAATTTAAGACCTTCATTTTTTGCAAATTCTACAAGTTTTAAATATTCATTAAGTTCAGACTTTAGGTAAATCCAAAATCCTGTAAGTTCAATTGAATCATCAAAAGGCAAAATATACTGCTTATCAGCAAGTTCCAACTGTTGATTATCAAACGACCGTAAATATTTATGCTCAACTTCAATACCATTAAAGGAAACCTTTAAAAGATTAAGAGGCTTGTTAGCTGAAATATTAAAATCCAAAACAAGGTAGTCATTATTATCCTCATTAACCCTATCAGGATAACTCATATGAATCGAACCTACATCGTTTCTTAAAATCATCTTAGTTCTAAGATTCCCATGATTAACATCATGCAAAACCTCAATCTCTTCTGAGGATGAACGTGAACAGCTAAAAATTAAAAATGTTGATATTAAAATAACATTTAACAACATAACCCTTGAATCCCATTATAAAACATAATTCAAGCTTTTACAATATTTATGCTTACAAACAATAATAAAATAACAAGTCTTAAGAATCAACTACTTGCAATGACAAATACATGTTAATATACATTATGTATATGATTCTTAATCAAGATGATAAAGTTACAAACTTATGCGATAATAGAAATCCATGCGATACTTTAGTAAGCAATAATCCCTAAATTACTTAAGGATAAACAGCATGAAGTAATTCATAGATAAGTTTAAGGAGAAATATTTTATGGATATGAAGATTTTATTATTAGTACCCACTGCAATATTTTGCATGCAATGCAATAATAAAGGAGCTCAAAATTTAAATTACAATCAAGATGAAAGCAAACGACGCAGCGTTAAACGTGACAATTACCTAAGTAAATTTAATCACAAAAAACCTAAAGAATTTGAATCTCCCTCTAACACTTTAATACAAAATACGCAAGAACCATATGTAATGCTAGAAGGCACCAAAAAAATTTCATTAATTTTTACAACAAAATATGCAACATGGATTAAAAACAAAGCTATAAGCATTAAAGGACTAGATGGCAAGATTATGAGTACTCTTGAAAATAAGCTTAGATATGCTTATTCAATATCCCCTATTAAACTGAACAACCATTTTAACACCAAAATTATGCCTATTGTACTATTCGAGACCACTAAAAATGGTGGTGAGGATCTTGAAGTTACAAGCTTTAATTTAACAGATACGCCTCGCTTAAATTTCAATGCAAGAAGATATCCAGGAATTGAGGGACTATACAAACCAGCAACAACAGAAAACTCAGAAGAACCTGGCTATTTTCATACAAACCCATTTTGGATACCATATAACAATAAAGAAGTAATACCAGCACTTACACAAGCACAATACATAAAAGCCAAAATCAAGGTTAAGCATAAGACAAGCAATACCATTAAGGAATATCATATATTACTTGATACCAGCTATCTGGTTAAGTTAATAAAAAGCATACTAAACCGATATCCTGATATTACAAAGACTGCGCCTAATTTTAAACTTTAATGTTAAACTTTAATGTTAAACTTTAGTGTTAATTAACGCTAATTAATGTTAATCAATGTTAAAAACATAAAAACAAAGATTCTACACCATAGCTTTATAGACTATAGTGTAGGATCTTGTATCATAACAACGCTAGCTTAGCATTAAGCAAAGCTGCTACTTAATTACCTATGTATAATTAAACGATTTAAATGCTCCTGAACAATATCTTTAAAATAACACATATCCTAATAATCTACCACCCACCCATCAAAATTAAAATAAATTAAAATTAAACAAATACAGATAACAAATAAAAACAGCTAAACAAAATATATATTTAAATTAATGCAGTTTAAGCATTAAGTTTGCCTAAACTGCCAATATTATAACTTAAGCCACCACCTTCTTTAGTACTTAGGCTTTTTGTTCACAATATGTGAAAGAAGGAAACAGCACCAAAGCTAAAATAGCTAAATAAACCTACATCTCCAACATTTTTCAAGCATGTATGCCTTATTTATTGTTAATAATAAACATATATCAATATCTAAATAGATCAAGTTTTTTAAATAAAAAAATTAAATATAACTTCCAAAAGTTATATTTTTCAAATAAAATATGCAATTAATGCACCCGCACAGAATGTGAACTGCCACCACTTTTACTTGTTACCACTAGTTCAACGTCTCTTCATAATACTTCCTCTTGTCGCTTGAATCTTACTTAAAAACACTTAAGAAAAGTATAAAAATCTAAAACACCCTTCACAGATTGCGTACAAAGCATTTTAAAACCTTTAATTGAAAAAAATTCTTTATTAATACCCTTTATTAACATGTAACACTCTTGTACTTCTCAATTAAAAATGATAACATAACTATAAAACAAATTATGTTATCGTGTTAAACAACGCGGTAAAAAGGAGAATGTTTAATGAAAAAAATTATTTTAGGTGCTATCGTAGCATTATTTGCTTTATTAAGCTGTGATCAAAATTCAAAAGCAGATCCAACAAAACTTGGAACAGGAGAAGGCAATGCCTACGTAAAGGTTATTAAAGACCCCGCAAAACTAACAGTAGTTGCCAGAAATTTTGAGGACATTAAGGCTCTTTTACCTCCAGCATCAGCAGGTAAAACTTATCAAGACTCCAAATTGGATGCTGCATTTACAGCAACTGGTACTGATCTAGATAAATTCTCAAAAGCATTAGCTGCTAAACAAACACTTGAAGCTGCTAAAAAGAATGCAGGTGCCAATGTTGCTGAGATTGACAAAGAACTTATAGAAGTAATTAAAGCTTTAGGATTTACAGATGGCGATGCAGCCCAAGCCGGCAGTTTTAATAATGTTCTTAAGAAATTTACAGACGCCCTAGAAGGATAAACCCTTTTAGGAATTGTAAGTTATTTTAAAATTTGCAATCGACAAGGCTGTTGTCATACAGACTGCAGATAGATTAATGAAAATGCACTCCCTAAGGAGTGCGTTTTGTTTTATATCTTTATTATTGCAACTTAAAACCAATAATATCTTATAAGTTAAGTACAAAAAGGATGTAAACTTAAATATCTACCTGGTATACATACTATTAAATTACTCTTCACATTTACTAATTCTAAGCCGCAAGGTATTTGTCCCGCAATTAAATACTTAAATATTAAATTAATTTTACATTCAATATTGATTTGCTATTCATAAAATAGCATCCCTATTCTCATCAAGGAAATCTCTTAACTGATTTACAGTCATTAAATTCCTTAGCACATCAACATACCCTACAGAGATCTTAACAATTTCAAGCTTCTGCATCATAATTGAAGCATCCTGACCAAAATTCAGCTCACCTTCACTCCTAAATATTACTTTAGAAGTTGAACTATCATATTTAACTTCCCCCGGCAATAATAATCTATCATGATTTTCAGATTTAGCTGAAAAATTTAATTTTACTGCATAAGCACTCTTATTTCTAATATTAATAACTTTATCTTTTTGCGCTAAAGCCTTCTCCACAAGACTTAAATGATCAAAATTCATCTCTATATTAATATCTGCCCCAGCCTCGGTTCTAAATCCTAAAAGTATCATCAATAAATGCTTGGGTTTAAATCCTCTTTTTTTCATTTCATGTAAAATTTCAGGAAAATAATCTGATCCTAAGATCTTCTTAACAGGTTTTGTAACTAAAAGACTTATACTCTTTAACTTTGCATCTAGTACCTTTTCCACAACTTGATTACGCTGACTACCAGACTCTATGCGTCCATCTTTAACATCATAAGATAGATTTGCCCCAATATAACTCAAATCTATATCCAAGTTATTAAAAGGACTTGACAATCTTGATACATCAAATGCCACAGATGGAAGTTGAAATTGTTTAATCATACCTTCTGGGACTTTATTTTTCTGGTTTGAAAAAATATTGTCATTTACTTTTGATAAAGTAATATCATCAAATTCATCCTTAAAAACATCTGCCTTCTCTTCCCTAGCATTTTGTAAATCTGAATTTTTACTTTCCCACATACCCTGCAAACTTGGAAAGTAATTTCGACTATAAACAAGCAATGAAATAAATAATACAACTGTTGATACAATAATAATTACTCTAACTATCAAACTCCTCCCCCTCATACATTAAACAATACAAATAATTATTGTGATCAGTATAACATACAAATACATACGATACACTAAGCTATGCGCACCACAGCGCACTTTAAACCATCAATAATAAATTCTAGTATTTAGAAGTAATCTCATTATAGTAATATCTACTAACTTGCTAGAAGTGTCTCTATTTATTTTAAGTCATACTTTTCTAAAGTAGATAAATATTACTAAATTTCCACAAATAATAATTATACTTTCTAATAAAAGGCAATATTTTAATTTTTAAATTAGGGAAAATTAAAAAGTCCACAATGTAAGGTCCATACGCTTAACATATTGAGCATAAGGTTTATTACAAAAAAACTCTTGATTAAAAAAATTGCATTCCAAATTAAACAGTTCAAAATAAATGCTCAATTTCACATAATTTTTAGAAAAATATGTGTATATAAAAAAAATTGAACTATATTTTTTAAAAAGTCATGTTTATAATGATTCTTCCATTATAATAGACTTGAAGAATTACGCAAGCTGCAGTTTTGAGGCTGTAGCTTCAAATTTAAACTTATATACAATAATCTATGCAAGTTAAATATATCTGCTCTTGGAGAAATGCTTAAGTTTATCTTTATATTCAAGACTTAAGAGTAGATAACAAGCACTCAAAGCATCAAGAGCGTCATCTTTGCCTTTAGAAGCACCACTATAGCTATAAATATCATTAATAACATTCTTATCTATAATCTTTAAAAACTCTATCTTACGGGCGTTAAATAAGGGTATTAGAGTACATATTCGCACAAACTTATTGCTTAAAGGTTTAACTGCTGATATTTTAAAATAATGATTCATGCTTTGCCGAAGGGATATCATAATTTTTGTTAAAAACCCATGTCCATCGGTATTATCTCGATCCTCAACATAAAGTGTATTAATATTAAAGTTTTCCGCAAGCACATTAATTGCACTAAGAATTGAATTATCACTTATAGGTTTTCTATCCTGATAAATATATGCATAATACTTATCTCCCACCCTCTCAAGTACACAAATTGCAGTATTGTCCATACCAACAGAAAACGCAGGATCAACATACATAATTGGACTTTTAAATGTATAATCACAATTAAGAATAACCTCATTAAAGCACGCATCAGTACTAGCAGTCCACTCTCCTAAGAGTACTCGGGCCTTATAAGCAGATAAATTTTTGTAAATCATTTCCTGTGTTTCAATAAAATCTTTCAAGTTTAAAGGATTATCATAAATACTAAAATTATATGTCCTATATATATCTTTTTTATCAATATAATCACTCTTAAAGTAATGTGCAGGATGATCGGGATTAGTGTCAAAAATAATAATGGATGGCTTTTGTCTAAGCCTTTTCATTATCTCAAGCAAAGTTTCTTTATGCATTAAGGTTGCCTCATTGACATACACCAAAGCAGAATTACTACCCCTAATCCTAAAGAAAGCATCACTATTCTTGCCACCATAAATATTAAGTGTCAGGCCCGCAATGGTGCATGAAACACTGCGAGAAACCTTTAAAACATACTCTACATTTAAAAGATTACATATCTTCTCTACCTGTTTAAGTGTATTGGTAAGCAATGCACCAATGGAACTGCCCACAATAAAATTATTAGTATCTTTGTGATAATAATCTTTATTTTGAATCAAAAACTTAATAAGTAAATATGATGCTAAGAATGTCTTACCACTAGATATTCCACCATTAAAGATTATTTTAGAGCAAAAATTATTATTTAAATCCAAGAGTACTTCCCTCTGTTTAAGGGTTAAATACTTCTCTTCAAACGATTTAAAATCAATTTCTTTTCGTTTTTTTTGTGAAAATGTGGCAATATTAATATTAAATTTTTGTTTAAATCTCTTCTGCAATTTAATAAAAACTGATAAATCGTTTAATTCCAAGATTACCCCAACTTTAAGCCCTTAGACTTAAAAATTTCCTTAAGTTTAATCAAGCACTCATAATCTTCCTTCATATCATTTAAAATAAGCTTTCTAGATATTAGGTTCTTCTTATAAATCTTGCGCTTTAAATCAAATCTAAGTTTCTTACATAAGCTCTCATCATCACTATTGCTTATTTCCTTTTCTAAATTTAAAATTTCGCTATTAACATCAATTAACTTTTTAAAATCAGACCTAAGAGTAAGTTCTTTATATTTAAAATGGGAATTTATGTAAGAATTTGCAATTTTATAAAATGACTTATAAAAGCTATCGCGCTCCCCTTCAAGCCTATAAGCCTCGCAAGTTGCATCTCTAGCAAGATCACCCAAATCAACATCACTAGAAGACCTAGACGTAATATCAGCGCTACCCGGATTACTTGCAAGCTCACCTAAAATATTAAGTTTAACTTTTAAAACGGTGGATTCACTAACATCCAAAATTTTTGCAATATCAGCTGTACTTAAATTTGATTTAAATAAAATATTATATTTTGCTTCCCTATTTTTAAATGCCATTTAAATAAATTGTAAACAAGTTTTTACAAAAAAACAAGATTTAATGCATTTCAAATTCAATAAAAACCTAGAACATTAACACAAAAACTTGACTGCCTGGCAAACTCGTTACACATAAAGTAGATATTGGATTATATCCAATATCTACAAAAAGGAGAAAAGTATGATTAAAAATCATTTTAAGTTAAGAATCACCTTTAAATTAATAAATAATGTAATATTAATTATGATTTTAACATAAAACATAGGTTAAATCGAATTAACTAGCAATAAAAAATAAAAAACAATAAAATTCATAACACCAACATAAACTTGATACCATAAAAATCTACTACTTAAAAAGCTAATACCAAAATATTACTAGAACAATGTCAATCCAAACTTTCATAAAATGTAAAGAAATAAAAATTGATTTTCAATTTATGCTATTTTTTAAACGTAAAATTTTACTCTGCACTAAAACCCAAAATCAACAAAATATCTCAGATCCCTATTTTATACTCTTAGAACCAGGGGCTTATTGCCCCGATAAAGAGAATTTATGAAAAAATATTGTTATTTGCCTCTCAAAAACTAAAGGGTTTACTAGGAACTCTGGCCTCAAAGCCCCTAATAAACCCTTTAAGGTAACAGGTCCTTATATTAAGAGTGACACATTGCATGTCAATCTGTACTAACTATAATATATAACAATTTCAAACATTTTGCAAATATTTTTCAAAGTTTTTTTAAAAAAAAATTAAAAAATACCAAAAAAATTGATTACCTTAACATTTATTTACTTACCTAAAGTCCACTTACCTATAAATACAACCAAAAAACTAGAACATTTTGACTGGACTTTAAAAAATTTAACAAAAAAATATTAAAGTTTTTACTCTCTCCACGTTAGGTTTATTTCTAAGATCTTTGACCTATCTGCATTAGGAGACTATTTTCAAAAAATTCTTAGAAATAAATCCAACATCACAAAATCTATTATCCTATTTTTTCCCCCTCTTTGAAGACTCAAATTGACTTATTATTTTTGCTAAAAATTCTTTTTCTTCCGAGAAAACTTTCTCTAAAAGAAAGCTTGTAAGCTTGGCATTTTGCTTATAAAATGCATATGCATCAGAACATTTAAGCTGAAACCTTAAAGGCCTTAACGGATTTTGTTTCGATTTCTTTATATTAACACCCTCTTTATTCCTTAACAAAAACATGGTTCCATTGATCCCATTGTTAATGACATACTTCTCCTCTACAATTCCCTCCTCAATAGCAGTGGCTATCTTTAAATACTTATAAGTCTGAGTCCTTGCAAGCCGATAATCTTTGGCAAAATCGTCAAAACTAGCATAATTATCAAGCTTGTAATACTCCTTATCCTTAATCTCTTTTAATACCTTCATTGCCTCAATTTTACAAAAGATCTCTTTTTGAAAATTAATTTTCAATCTCTCCTTAAGCTTATTATAGTGAATAGATATCTGTTCTTCAGGTGAAAGTTCTTTAGCCAAATTCCTCTTATTAACCTCTATTCCCATTTCTAACCCTCCTTTGCCTTTTACGTACACTAAGTGTACGTAAACTATTATTCAAGCTTAAGCCATAATGCCTATCTTACTCATCAAAGTTAAAAGCGTATTTTGGTACTCCATTATATAATCTTTACTTAAATCAAAAACATCGTTTCTAGCTATTTTCCTATTTAAATCTTCTCTTTCGGAGATTGTACCTAAAAAATTATCATTTTCTTTTAAAATATTTAATAACTCCTTATGCGTATTATTCTTTTTAAACTTAGTATTAAGCAAATAAATAGGAGCCTTTATAGATAATTTCTCTATGAAAAAATTAAATAAATCTAAACTCTCAACTGCCCATTTCTCTGCCGTAATTGGCACTATGATGTAACTACTACATACTAAAGCATTAGTTAAAGTAAAATCTAAGCTTGGATTGGTATCAAGTATTATGTAATCATACTCAAACCCCAATAACTTTAATTGTTCTTTTAGCCTAAATTCTTTATAAGGAATAGACTCTGAATTAAATTTATGCAAAGTCAAATAACTTGGTATTAAATCTAAATTACTATTAATATTTACAACAGAACTATCAATATGCAGATTTGATATTAACACTTCATATATATTCCGATTAAACAAATCTATTCCCTGTTCCTTTATGATATTAAAATAATAACTGGTAGTTGATGCTTGTGTGTCAATATCGATAATTAATACCTTAAAAGATTGTGATAAAAGCGTTGCAAATATTAGACTCGTGGTGCTCTTACCCACACCACCCTTAATTGATGCCACTGTAATTACTTTTGTCTCTTTTGTATCCATCTTGGAATGATACCCCCTTCCGGCAATTTTTTCCCATAAAATGCATAAAGTTCCCTCTCTAATTCTAGGAGTATACTTAGTAAAGTCTGATAGTAGGAACTCTCAACCTTATCTTTTTTTAATAAATTATGCAGGCCACTTAAATAACAAAAAACCCCGCCCTTCTTAAATCTAAATTCTATGTACTCACACTTCCTTAAAGTATAAGTCTCCCTCTTATTAAAATTTTTTACTAAAAATGCCTTGTCTAATTTCTTAATCCCGTAATAAATACCCAAAAAATCATCATCATCTCTTATTGAGAATAAATGAAACATGCTTATGTCTTCTATGTTGAAAATCCCTCTAAGAGATATGAAAAACTTAGTTGGCTCATTCTTACTTATCCCAAATGTGTAAAAGTCATTAAATATCTTAGTATGATATATCTTGCGTTTATTAATCTCTTCTACTTTAGAGAAAATATTACTCTTTCCCTTCCTTTGGTTCTTGGGATCTATTTCTTTTTTCTTCTGCTTCAATAATTCTAGTAAAGCCACCATCCTTCCTTTTCCTTGGTATAATTAATAATTTATTACTTTATAATCCTAAGCAATTCGTAATAATATGTGTTATCAACCACTTTGCTATACTTTAATTCATCCTTAGTATTAATAAATTTCTTTAAGGCAGGTATCAATACGCTAATATCTACTCTATGCCTTAGCTGTTCTAATAATATACTAAAAATATTGTTTTTTATATCATCTCCTTCGCTTTCTTGTTTTCGGTAGGTCTTAATGTTGGTTTTTATTTTCCTTATTAGACGATCTAAATCTCTGTATTTGTCTTGTTCTATTATGAAATGGGGCTTTTCTTTATAAGTTTCATATATTCTACTAAACTCCTCTCTTAATGCCTCTTCGTCATAATTCTGCTTCTTAAGTTCCAATTCCCCTTTACCTAGTATTTCCTTAAGTTTCTCTACCTTAATTGCCTGTTTACAGCTATTACCTTGGGTATTTTTATTTAAATATCCCTTTCGTTTTAAAAAGTCCTCAACACATCCTATTTGCCCACTTCTAAGCTCACCTTTAATTAAGGTCAAGTCTTCCTCTGAGAGAAGGTTTATGCTCTTTTCATACCTTTTTATTTCCTTTATAAGTTCTATCTTTACTGTCTTATTTATCTTCAAGTTTAATAAAGTGAAGGGTAAATCAATCCTGAATTTGCATTTGCTTATGTATTTGATCAATATTTCTTCTTCTCTTTTATTATTATTATTAATATTATTAATACACTCCCATTTTGGACTCCCATTTTCTTTGCCGTAAATCCTTACTCTTTCTTGAAATTTGTTTATCTTCTCTTCCTTAAGATGCTTGAAATGTGAGTTTATCTTAGCGTGACATTCTTTCTTTGAATATTGTAGCGTATAATAAATTTCACTGCCACATTGCTTGCCTAGGTGTTTGCAGTAGTTGAGTGTGAGTTTAAACTTTTTCTCAAGTGCGTATAAATAATTCTGTAGTGTTTTGATCTTGACTATCTTTTGATTATTCCTCTTTAAGTTGCCATTAAAAAAATATAAAATGTTCTTTTGTGTGTATCGTTTTAGTTTGAAATTCATGAAATTAAGTGTAGATATAAGCACAATTAAGTTGTATTGATATCTATTGGTTTTTCCCTTTATACTTTTGATTTTCATTGTTTACTCCTAATATAAGTATTTATAAGTCTTAAGTTAATTAATAATACAATTTATCTTAAAAGTAAATACTTGTTTTAACAAATATGAAAATAAATTAATATTTATTTTCATAAGGTTAAATATTGATTTATTTTTTTATTGTGTTTGATTTCTCTAAAAAGTGCTTTACAAACTTATGTTTTTGCTATATCATAAGAATAAACACTTGTATTAAGAGTAAATAAGTACTAGTAATTTTTATTTAAAATTAATTGGAAATGGACGAGCCTTGTTAAGGGCAAGTCGTGTTAAATCTTTAATATTTTTTCAATATCTTTTGTTTTGTTAAAATTTTCCTTGAAAATATGATTTTATTTGAATGCATTAAAATAAAAAGTCCCAAATAGGGACTTTTTTGTGAAAGAGTAAATGATGATGTTTTTTAAATTCACTTTTTTAATTTACTATATTTTTTGTATACAGAAATAGCTATTGGTTTTGTATTATTTATGTAATGTTTTAAGTGCGCTATATTGTCTTTAACTGCCTCTAGTGTGTGCTCTTCTCTTAGAACACTGGAGTTTAGTAAGGTAAAGGTTGGAAAGTCCGAATCTCTTAATTTTTGTTTAGTTCGAACTAAAAATGTTTCTAGATACAATGCATAACCTGTAAGTTTTGCTTCATATATGCTTAAGTTCTTAAGTGTAGGCTCAATAGGTGCTTCAGGTTCTTCTGGTAGTGAGGCTATGGAAGTACAACTTAATATAATGAATTGCAATAGAGTAATTAGACATAGAATTAATTTTATCTTCATTTCTTTCCCCCCTTTTTGCCCCTTGCCTCTAATTCTTCTTTGAGTAATTTGGTTTTGGTTTCCATAAGGGTATTGCGTTCAAGTCGTAATTCTTCAATTGATGTAGGATCAGCATCAGTGTTAATTGCGTTAATAAGATTCGTAATCTTATTAAGTATGGTTTCAAGTTCCATTACTATTTGTTTGCATTCTTTAACTTCCATTTTTTGCATTGAAGTCAAGTAAAGAGTATTCATGTATTTGTAAATATCAATGGCTTTTTTTATTCCTATTTCAAAAATTTCATCGTCATAAGTGTCGCTGTATCCAAAAAATTCCATTAAGTTTTGAAGAAAGACTATTCCCAAGTTGGTATTATTTTTGTTTAACATAATTTATTCCTTGAATTTTATTTTTTGTTTTTTTTGTCAAGCAAATGTTTAATTATTTGAATTACATCAATTATTACAGGCTTTAAGAGTAGTACTATGGGGATTAATGTAAGTAATGCAATGCCCCCAATGATTATAAGTTTCGTCTCGGCAATATTTGATAGGAAGTTAAATAACGTATTCATATTGTCCTCCATTTTAAATGTATATTAGGCGTGTTGTTTTGTACTTGAGAGATAAACTACTTAATTTTTTATATTTATATATTAACATAAATTTAGCAAAAATTAAATATACAAAAACTATATTTTAAGAAGATGTGGAACATCTTGATTTATATCATCGTTGTATATGGCGTATTTTACTTGATACCATCCTGCAAGAATTGGCATTGTTATATTGTGTTGTCTCCCGCTGTAGAAAAATAAGCTTGCATATTGTGATGCATTGCTATTTTCTGAGAATCTGACATTAAGTTTTTTTGTCATAGTATCATTGGCATTTGTCATACTTGTGATATTAAGAAATATGTTAAGGTAAATGCATTTTTCTTTAAGGTTTCTTGGGAATCTTAATTCTACTTTATCACTTCTAATGTCTATTCTTAACATCTTGTTGCTAAATTCATGATAAGAGTAGTAGACATCAGTTGATGCTTGTGCTCCCCAATGTTGAAAACCATGGGGAATCCCTTTTAAGTACTTGTGCGATGTTAGTCTATATAATGAGTTTGCCTTTGGATGAAATGCAATAAATTCTAAGCTCAAATCTTGTTCAGTTTGTGGTCTAATAAAGCTCATTGCAAGGTTTAAGTCTTTGTGCAACTCATTCTTTTTTACATAGACTTGGCTTAAAGAATTGTTTACTCTTTGAAAATCATCTATTCTGGCAAAAGTTATGCTTGCATATTCTTTGAGTTCTTCTAGTGTAGTGCTTTCTGCAAAAACTTCTTTTAAATTGTCGATAAGGGTTTGAAATTCAACCAATTCGAAATCCCGTTTGTTTGGATTGTAGACTGATATCTTGCTCAATTGCACATTATGTCCAGACTGATTTAAATTTTGAATTAGTGTTTCCTTGATTTTGTTAAATAGAGCACTAAAATCAATGCTGTTTGGTTCTGTTTTAAGTCCTATTAGCTTACAGATTATCTTTAAATACATTTTTTCTATGTGAGATTCATATTCAAGCAGTTCTCTAGATATTATTTCTCTTATGACCTTTTTAAAATATTCAAGTCCCTCGTAGAATGTATCTTTTTTAATTTGCTCAAGTAAGTTTTTATATGTAATTGCGTAAGTTTCCTCCACAATATCGTCAATGGGAATTAGATCGTTCTCATTGACTTTAATTTTTCTGTTAAAATCTTTTATTTGTATGCTTTCTTCTGTGTCTTCATCTGTATGGTCCATATAATCTCCTTATTTAAGACAATATAAATTTATTTTATTTCTTTATCATAGGTGTCAAAAATTTTAATAGTTCTTCCAGCAGGAATTAGGGATTTAATAAATCCATAAATTGAATTTTTAAAATCCTTTGGAATATAGTTAGATGCAAGTTTTTTAAGTTTTCCTTTGTGTTTAACTATAATAATTTTTAATTTTCCATTAATTTTTCCAGCTATTTTAAATTTAATTGGCGATCTAATATTATCAAGCAATTTAATAATAATCTCTCCAGGTATGTTTGGATTAACCGTTACCTCAACTCTTGCGTGTAAGAATGCCTTAAATAGCAAATGAAAACTTTCGTCTGTTCCTATTGATTTTAGTGCAAATATTAATGCTTTAAGAGAATTGATTAGATCTTTTTTAAGTCCTTTTTTTAAATGAAATGCATTAAATAATGATAGCATCATCAATGCAATGTATCTTGAATTGATACTTTCTTCTACATTGATTGTAGCAAAATTTTCTAGTAGTTCATTAAGCTCCTCTAGTAGCTGTTTTTTAAAGATAAGTTCGCTTTGTATGATTTTTGCAATCTGTGTATTTTGTAGGAACTTTGGTATTGTTTGCATTGCCCTATTCTCTGTCAATTATGAGTCTTAAGTTTTCATTAAGAGAGATCAGTTCATTTTCTTTAATTTCAACATCGGCATTGAACATAAATTCAGATTCTTTAATTTGTGTTATTTTAGTCTTTAGGTTTTCTTTTATGAAAATACCAACTCGTATGCTTTTAATTCCTCTAATTAAGCTTACGGGACTTAAAAAATCTTGATGTCTGAACGAGATTCCCATGTCTTTATATTTATCTTTAATGATTTTTTTGTAAATTTCTCGTATTTGTCCATCTATTTCTTTATGTATTGCCTCTGTTTCGGTTTTGTATAACACTTTTAAATATGCATATTTATTAACCCCTAAGCTAAACCTGTATATCTTTTTTTGCCGGTTTTTGTTTAGAAATTCAAGTTTTATTTGTCCTTGAAATGATGTGCCACTCGGAGCAGTATAGTATATTGCTTGCCAAATATTTATCCGTGTTTCCTCATCAATGATCCCAGTTTCACTGTATTCAGGCGTAAATATTATGTGAATTTCAATTGTTCCTGCTGAACTTATGATATTTGCATACTCTACATGTGGAATTTCTAGGAGTGCTTGTTTTATTGCGTCATAAGTTGAGCTTTTTGGTATGCTTAGAGATTCTTGTAAATTTTGAAAGTATGTTCCCCCTTCTTTAAGTGTTGTAAATAGTTCATTTAAAACTTTAATTACTTCCATATCGATTGCAGAGCTTGGGTAATTTATTATGTCAAATATTGAGTTGTCTTTTATTGAAAGGTTATATTCTTTTTTAAGTATTTCTTTCTTTGCATTTTGTATCTCTTCTATTGATTTTGTAAGGATTCCAATTTCTTTGTCAAATAGTATTTTCATAAATGATATTCCATACTTAGAGTATCTCCTGCTAGAAAAAATTGTAATATTATTTTTTTATTTTCTTGTCTTGTTTTGATATTTAATATGTCAATATTGAGGGTTTTTAAATTGTTTGCAAAAAAAGTTTTAATATCATCTGTTTTTTGCATCTTTAAGAGTTTTAGAAAAAACTTAAAGTTAAGTCCATAGTTTTTGTTATGAAGACTACCAACGGGTGTTTTTAAATATAAAAATAATCTTTGCTTTTGTTCATCAAGTCCATCTACTATTTTTAAATCATTGTCAAAAATTATATTAAATTCATTATCTATTTTAATATCCATTTTTAATTGCCTTAGAAATTAATTATAGCATATTTAACAAAAACAATATATTGTTTTTGTTAAATATTTAAAATAATCTAATTTTTAGATTTGATCTAGATTTAAGGATTAGATTTAAAGTTAACAAATTCAATGTTTAGTATCGAATTAATATTATAGTTTCTTATAGTTTAGAAATGCTTACTTGTTTTGATGTCATTTTAAATTAAAGCCGATTTAAAAATCAATACTTTTTATATTATTATAATATAGTTTTTATTATTAAATTAGTTTGATTTTTCTTAAGTGAATTAATTTAAATACTTATTTAGGGCATTTGCTGGGATATTTGCTTAAAAGTATGACGCTTGAAATAAGACGATTTGTGAACAATTAAATTGGTTTATGTTACATAGAAATTGTTTTCTTGTAAAAAAGAGACTCTTTAAGATTAAAGAGTCTCCAAGGTGAGAAGAATATAAAAATGAGATTCGTTGATTTTTTTAAATAGAATTCCATTTTTACTGCTTTAAATTTTTTAATTTAGAGCAGGTTATTTTTTAGATATGAAGTTATTTTTTCTTTCGCTATAGGCCCAGCCTTAGCTTTTATTATGTTTTTAAATTCAGATTCCCCGTGGTACCCGTTTTTTACAAGAGCACCACATGGGAATCTTAAGAGAATAAATGAAGATAATATTGTTTTATACACTTTACGATACTTCAACCTTACAGTCGTATTTCTATTATGTATTTATATTACACATGTGTATTATACATTTTTAATTAATGATCTGCAATAATAAAAGTATAAAAATTCAATAGTTTTTTAATAATTTAAATTTTCAAGCATTATGCACGTTAAAATTTAAAAATTTTGTATTATAGGTTGTTAATTTTATGAGTTTTCAATTCTTACTTAGAGATAAGATTAAACATATAAAATAATGCCAAAGGTTTTCATCTGTTGAACCTAAGGTTTTATTTACGTATAAGGGCTTATTGTTTAAATTTTTTAACATTCGTGGGTATTTGCGGCATAAAATCTTTAAGCGAATAATATGTTTATTTTAAGTATTCATTTTGCCTGATTAAATGATAGATAAATATAGGTTAGTTACTTGATATTTTTGTGTAATAATTTGCGAAGGGTATTGGTGCATTTGCAAATGGTGAGTTGCAATCTAAGAAATATATTTGTATTAATTTTGTAAAGTAAATATAAGCCACCAGTAAATAACCGATGGCGCATATTGATATGTAAAGCTTTTAAAAGCAACATTCACTTTAAAAGAGGACTAATATAATCCCTTTTTCTTGATGAGTTGTTAAAGCTTATAAATTATATTTTTATGTAATTTTAACTTTATTTTTGCTTTCCTGCACAAGTTTTTACCATTTGTGTTCGCTCTTATACCCATCTCCATACTTATTATCTGTTTCAGTATCTTCATCTACAGACTGGCATGAAAGCATTGTCATTAATAGTAATAATAGAAATACGTATTTTTTCATCTTTTATCCTTTATCTTGAAATTGTATCAAATATATTTTGATACTTAGTATAAATTAATGCTATCAAAATATATTGTGAAAGTCTAGGGGTTTTTAGTTTAAGCTTTTTATTTTAAGTTTTGGATAAATTGGCTGTGGGGCCTTTAGAACTCTTATTTTTGTCAAATTAAAGTCAATGAGAATGAAATTCTTGTAGTTATTTAAGTATGTATTTATTATTTTTTTGCTGTGTTGATAAGCTTATTTTTTTATAATTTTGGCAGTCAAATATTTATTAAGATATTCGATTGCTTTTAACTTGAAGAAAAGTTGAAATTTATTTAAATTTCTTTTTTGTGAAAGAGTGAATCTGTAATGAATTTTTTTAGTTTTGTTAAGCTTGAAAGATTTTCAATAATGTTTTTAGGTTTTTTTATTCCTTCTTTATTTGTAAGCTTAAAGGTTTCGTCTTCGAACCTGTAAGAGCTGTTGTCATTTATAAATTCTTGCCAGTTTGTACATAATTTTGTTTTGTAGAAGTAATATTCATTATCTGATGTAGGTTTTATGTTTTGTGATAAGCAATAGAAGATATTTTTTAGTTTAAAACCAATAAATAATCATTGTATGATAATATGATGTTAAGCAATTGATATGATAATAGATTAATTTTAACTTAATAGGAGATATTTAGTGGTGGGGAGAAAACATTGCAATTTGTTGTTACTATTGCTAGTGGTAAGTTGTAGTTTGAAACCTGGGGAAGATAAAATTCTTAAAGATAGTCTGTCTAGGGGGAGTTTTATTGGAAGTGGCTCACCTGGAGGAAGTTTGATTGGAAAGGGTTTGTTTCAAAATTCTGGGCTTAAAAGACCTGTAGGTGCAGATTTGCCAAAGGTTAAAAGTCCTGTACTTGAAGGACCTGTAGGTGCAGATTTCTCAAAGGTTAAAAGCCCTGTACTTGAAGGACGACCTGTAGGTGAGGGTTTGGAAAGGCTTGAGAAACTTGTGTTTAAAGGACCTGTAGGTGAGAGTTTAGAAAAACTTGAAAAACTTGCGTTTGGAGGACATGTAGATGAGGATTTGGAAAGGCTTGAGAAACTTGTGCGTGATGAGCATGTAGGTGAGGGTTTGACAAAGGATCAAAAAAATGACATTAGAAGTACTCCTGGAGCCGCTGCAGAGGAGAGCACGGAAGTTAAACTTAATAAGATTTTAGGCACATTTGGGTCACAGAGCGGAAAGATAAAAGAAGGAATTGATGGTGTACAAAGGGTAGTAACTAATTCTGATATTGGTAGTGCTGAAGGTTACAAGACATATACTAAGCTTGAATTTTACTCCATATTAATTGACTTAGGCGATCTTAGACTTAAGGAAATTATAGAATTTCATTTAAAGTTTTTGGAATCACTAAAAGAAGTTGAGGATTCTATTGATAGGATTGCTACAGAAGAAGTAAGTCTAAACTTGAAAGATGAGTTTTATGATTGCAATGAGCAATATAAATTGTGTATAAAAGCCGCATTTCAAGAGTCTGATCCCGATAAGATTAATTTGATGATAAGTCTTAAGAATGAGAATATGCAAGACTGTATGGATAGTTTTAATGATCTTAAACTTAAAGCTATGAATTTTATAGCTATTGAATCTCTACGCTCAGAGTTGTCTGAGAGAGAAAATGAAGTTATTAATGATGTACAAAGGATAGTAACTAATTCTGATATTGGTAGTGCTGAAGGTTACAAGACATATATTGATGTGGAGTTTTACTCCATGTTAAGTGAGTTGGGTCCTTCTAGAGTTAGAGAAATGATAGAAAGGTTTAAGATAGGTTCTGAAGTAGGAATTGATGATGTTATAGAAGTTATTGATAGAGTTGGTTCAAACTCATTAGGGGACGAATTGAAACGTGCTTGTCATAATTATAGGGAGCTTTTTGAATTAGATATAAAGAGAGTATTTAATTATCCTACTGCTACAGAGGTGTATGATGAGGTTATGGATAGTAATTGGTATGATGCTGAGTTTGCTAAGATTAAAGAGCGCGCTACACATTTTATGGATTATTACAAGCTATATTCAGAGCTTCCAGGTGAAGATGGATTTGCAATTCGGTATATACGAAGAGCAGTAACTGATCCTGATATTGACAATGCTAAAGGTTACAAGACATATACTGATGCTGAATTTTACTCCATATTAATTGATTTAGGCGAGCTTAGACTTAAGGAAATTATAGAATTTCATTTAAAGTTTGTGGAATTACTAGAAGAAGTTCAGGACGCTATTGATAGGATTGCTACAGAAGAAGTAAGACGAAATGTGGAAGCTGAGTTTTATGGTTGCGATGAGCAATATAAATTGTGCCTAAAAGCTGCATTTCAAGAGTCTGATCCCGATAAGATTAATTTGATGATAAGTCTTAAGAATGAGAATATGAAAAACTGTATTAATAGTTTTAATGATCTTAAACTTAAAGCTATGAATTTTGTAGCTATTGAATTGCTACGCTCAGAGTTGTCTGAGAGAGAGAATGAGGTTATTAATGATATAAAAAGGATAGTAACTAATTCTGATATTGGCAGGGCTGAAGGTTACAGGACTTATACTGAGCTTGAGTTTCGTGAAGTATTAGGTGAGTTGGGTCCTTTTAGGGTTAAAGAGATGATAGAAAGGTTTAAGATGGGTTCTGCAGCAGACTTAGAGGCCCTTAAGGAAGTTATTGAGAGTATTGATTTAGGCTTAGTAGGATACAAATTGAGAAAAGCTTGTGATAATTACAGGGAGCTTTTTGAATTGGATATAAAGAAGGTATTCGATAATTCTACTGCTACAGAGGTGTATGATGAGGTTGTGGATAGTCGTTGGTATGATGCTGAGTTTATTAGGCTTAAAAAGCAAATTTTATACTTTATAGATTATGAGAATACATATGCAAAGCTTATTGGTAAAGAGGGATTTATAATTAAGTATCTACAAAAAGCAGCAACTAATTCTGATATTGGTAAGAGTGAAGGTTACAAGACTTATACTGATCTTGAGTTTCGTGAAATATTAGGTAAGTTGGGCCCTGCTAAGGTTAGAGAAATGATAGAAAAGATTAGCGAATTTTTGGACATGTTAAACGTAATCTTAAGATTGATTGCAACTGCTAAGGAAGGGCAATTAAAAGTAGAATTGCATCGTAAGGTTCTCTTGGAAAGGAATATTCATTATCTCTTGAAGGTTAAAGAGTGTTTCAATAAGTCTACTGTTGATGAGATTTATCAAGCAATTACAGGGGATGATTTCTTAGATCGTGTGATGTTATTTTCGAAGGAATGTCAGCGCAGGATAGAAAATCAACAGAGTAATCAGCAGAGTAATTAATAGAGCAATCCTCTTAAGAGCAGTAAGTCTGAAGAATAATAAGTTTAAGCTTTGGGTTTAAGTCTAAGGCTTTTATAAGCATTGTGTAATAATATGGTATTATGTAATTAATAGATCAAATAGATAATAGGTTGATTTTAAAAAGGAGATATTTAGTGGTAAAGATGAGACATCATAATTTGTTATTACTATTATTATTGCTAGTAATAAGTTGTAATTTGAAATCTAAAGAAGATAGCTTACTTAAAGATGGTTTATCTGGAGGGAGCTTACTTGGAAGAAGCTCATCCGGAAGAAGCTCCTTTAGCAGTAGTTTATATGGACTTGACTCATTTAGCAGTAGTTCATATGGAAGAAGCTCATTTAGCAGTAGTTCATATGGGCGTGACTCATTTAGTAGTAGTCCATATGGAAGAAGCTCATTTAGCAGTAGTTCATATGGAAGAAGCTTGCCCGGAAGAAGCTCATCTGGGGGAAGTTTGATTGGAAAGGGCCAGTTTAAAAAACCTGCGATTGGAGCACATGTGGGTGAAGATTTGACAAAGGCTAAAAAGCGTAATGCTAGAAGTACTTCTGAGGTTGATGTTGATGCAGAGGAGAACATAGAAGTTAAACTTGCTAAGCTTTTAGGCACATTCAAGCTACAAAGTGATGAGATAAAAGAAGGAATTAAGTATATACAAAGTGTATTAACTAATCCTTCTATTGGCAAGAAGTCTGGTTTTAAGACTTATACTAATGATGAGTTTTACTCCATATTAGTTGATTTAGGCGAGCTTAGACTTAAGGAAATTATAGAATTTCATTTAAAGTCTTTGAAATTACAAAAAGAAGTTGGGGCTGCTATTGATAAGATTGCTAGAGAAGAAGTAAAACAAAGCTTTAAAGGTGAGTTTGATGATTTCAATGAGCAATATAAATTTTATCTAAAAGATGCATTTCAAAGTTATGAGCCTAATAAGATTAGTTCAATGATAAGCTTTAAGAATGACAGTATGAAAGAATGGGCGGATAATTTTAATTATCTTGGACTTAAATCTTTGAAACTTATAGAAATTGAAGCTCAAAATAAAGAGCTGCCTGATGAAGAACTAAGAGTAATTGAGCTTGTACGAAGTGTAGTAACTAATTCTGATATTGGTAGTACTGAAGGGTATAAGACGCATTCTAATGTTAGATTTTATTCCATATTAGGTACGTTGGGACCTTCTAGGGTTAAAGAAATGATAGAAAAGCTTAAGGTGCGCTTTAGAGCACTAGCAGATGTTAGAGGGGTTATTAAGGGTATTAATTTAAAACCCGCAAGAGACGAATTGGAACTTGCTTGTAATAATTACGAGGATCTCTTTAAATTGAGCATAAAGAGAGCATTCAATCAATATCCTGTTGAATATATACATGATGATGTTATACATGGTAATTGGCATATGGGTAAGGTTTTGATGATTCAAAAGCGAGTTACACGATTTATGGATTATGAAAATCTATATGCAGGTCTTTCTGATGATGATCAAAAAGCAGTTGAGTATTTACAAAATGCATTAACTGATCCGGGTATTGGTGATGATAAAGGTTACAAGACGTATTCTGATGTTGGATTTTATGAAATGTTAGGTAAGTTGGGTCCTTCTAGGCTTAGGAAAATTATAGAAAATATGCAAGCGGTTTTTGAAATGCAAGAAAAAGCTTTAAGAGCTGTTGAGGGCGTTAAGAAAGAGCAATTAAAAGAAGAGCTTAAACATAAATTTTTATCGGAAAAACAGCTCTATTTAATTCAGCTTAAGGAGTTCTTCAATAGTTCTGCTCCTGATCAAGTGTATAAAGCAGCTACAAAGAATGATAGTTCAAATCGTTTTATAGCCATTAAGAATAATGCTCTAGGCATATAGCAGACAAGCCTTAAGAGGGATCTCTTCAAGGGCAGTAAGTTTTAAGAACAGTCAAATTAAGCTTTGGGTGTTTAAATTTAATACTTTTAAATAAAGAAGTAATACCAATATATTTATTTAAGCATCGTAAATTAAAATCAATAAATAATTATTATGCATATAGTAGGTTCATACTAATGGGTTTGGATTAATGAATTCTGTATAATAATAGATTTATTTAAACTTAAAAGGAGGTGTTTAATGATAAAGGTAGGGAGATATTGTACATTATTGATAATAATATTGATAATAAGTTGTAAATCAGATGCTCAAGATGGTATTGCATCTGGAGGAAATCCGATTAGAGTAAAGACAGCAGCTGAGGGTATAAAAGCTAAAATTGATAAGCTTTTGGGTACATTCAGATTGCAGAGTGAAGAAAGGGAAGCATTTAAGTATATACAAAGAGCAGTAACTGATTCTAATGCAGGACTCTCAGGTGATAGGACGTATTCTGATTCCGAGTTTTATGATTTGTTAGTTGGCTTGGGCGATGTTAGGCTTAGGGAAATTATAAAAGTTTATTTAGGCATATATAAAGCAAAAAGAGCAGTTGAAACAGATATTGAAGGTGTTAAGGAAGATGCATTAAAACAGCAATTAAAATATGGGTTAGAAGTGGAGGAGAGCTTTTATTTAAGAGAGCTAAAACAGGTATTTAATGAATCTACTCCTGGTGAGGTATATAATAAAGTTAGAAATATGAGGAATTTGAATAAGTTTGCTACTGTTAAAGCCTCTATTAGACAAATTAGTGAGCTTGAAGAACTATGCGCAAGTCTGTCTGATGATGAGAGTAGAGTAGTTTGGTATATGCGAAGCGTATTAACTAATTCTAATATTGCTCGTGGGTACGGTTATTCAACGTATTCTAATGATAGTTTTTATAGTTTATTTAAGAACAACCTGAATGATGCTAGATTGAAGGAAGTTATAGGATTTCATATTGTACATGTTAAAGCGTTATATGAAGCTAAAGCGGTTATTAAAGATATTAAGAAAGAGGGATTAAGACTTCAATTGCAAGGTAAGTTGGGTGTGCGAAAGAATGACTATGCCTTGGAATTAAAACGGATATTTAGTCCATCTTCTTTTGATCAGATATATAATAAAGCTATAGATAGCAATGCCAATAGCAATATCAATCCTGCTGTTGAGTTTACTAAGATTAAAAATGAAGCTTTGGCTATTATAGCAGCTGATCAGGGTAATCCTTAAGAGCAATCTCTTCAAGAGCAGTAAGTTTTAAGTAAAGTAAAAGCCTTAGATATTTAAATCTAAATTTAAATCTAAGGCTTTAATAATTAGAAGTAATTAATGTATTTAACTTAAATATTGCAAATTAAAGCCAACAAATAATTATCATATTATTATATGATAATATTATTATCTAATAATTATGGATTTTGTATTATAATATAATTGTTAAGATAATGATCAATTTTATAATGGTAGGTTAGGTATGATAATGGATTAATTTTAACTTAGAAGGAGATATTTATGATGAAGACAAGATATAGTAATAATTTGTTATTAGCATTAATATTGTTATTATTGCTAACAATAGGTTGTGATTTAGGATTCGGGAAAAAGGACGATCCTAAATTAAGTGCGGCTGATATTAAGCTTAATCAGCTTTTAAACACATTCAGGCTACAGAATGAAGAAAGGGAAGTCGTCATGTATATGCGAAACGTAGCAATGGATCCTAGTGTTGATTTCGATCAGGATTATAGAACGTATAATAGTAATGAGTTTTATAGCCTTGTGTATGGTTTAGGTAGTTTTAAGACTAAGATGATAATAGGAGTTCATTTCAGGACCTTGCAAACACAAAAAGAGGCTAAAGAAACCCTTGCAATTGTTAGGGAAGGGAAAGGGAAGAGAGAACTTGAAGATAGGTTTAGGTTGAGGGTGAGAGCATATAATTTGGCCCTAAAGAATGCATTTAGCGACTATCATGTTCAGAATATTTATGACAATCTGATGGGTTATAATCGTGAATTTGAGGGTTATTTTATTGGGATTATAGATGATGCTAAAGGCGTTATAGAGGTTGGAGATCTGTACATAGAGCTGTTTGAAAACGAGAAATT
The DNA here is from genome assembly GCF_023035675.1 of Borrelia hermsii DAH. Taxonomy (NCBI): domain Bacteria; kingdom Pseudomonadati; phylum Spirochaetota; class Spirochaetia; order Spirochaetales; family Borreliaceae; genus Borrelia; species Borrelia hermsii. The sequence continues at coordinate 150,382 of NZ_CP073142.1, forward strand.
GGTAGTTAATCATATGGTAAACATAGTAACTAATCCTAAGATTGGTAGGGGTCATGGATATAAGACTTATATGAATAAGCTTGAGTTTTATGGACTATTAAGCAAGTTAGGTATTGCTAGGGTTAGAGAACTTATAAGATTGCGTTTCAATAATGTTAGAACAAAAAATGAAACTTTACGAGCTATTAATCGTGTTAAGGACAAGCAAGCAAGACAAGACTTGCTAAGCCAGTTAAATGTATTAGAGGACGGCTATCCATCGCGTTTAAAATTGGTATTTAGTGGTCGTACCCCGGATATAATTTATAATCAAGCTATGAATGGTCTTGATTATGTTGCTAGTTTTATGGCCATTAAAAATGAAGCTGATGCTAAGAACAAGCCTTAGGACTACTTTTGAAAAGTAGTGTTAAGAGAAGCAATTAAAAGTAGTAATTAAGAGAAGTAATTAAGAATATTAGTTAAGCCTTAGATTCAATATCTAAGGCTTTTGATTTAAGGATTTTAATAATGAGAAGTAGAGTAATATCTTTAATTAAAGATGTTTAATTAAGATAGTGGCAATTAGCAGCAATAATTAGTGATAATATGGTAGTATGATTGTATTATTACCATAATAGCAATAATAGGTTTGATATCATAATAGATATGATAATAGATTGGATTATAGATTAATTTTAATATGAATTAATTCTAATTTATAAGGAGATATTTAATGAAGGAGAGCAGATATTATAATTTGTTACTGATGTTAATACTGCTAGTAATAAGCTGCAATTTGAAGTCGAAAGAAAGTGCAGCTGGAGGTGCTTCTGTTAGCGGGGTAACTGTAGATAAAGATTTGTCAAGGGCTAAAAGGGATGATAAGCAAGAGAGCATAGATGTTAAATTTGATAATCTTTTAAGCACATTCAAGCTACAGGGTGAAGAGGTGGAATTAGTTAAGTATATACGCAGTGCAGTAACTGATTCGGATGTAGGAATTGCAGGTGACAAGACTTATACTGATCTTGAGTTTTACAACTTGTTAGTTAACTTGGGTGATGCTAGGCTTAAAGGAATTATAGCAGCTTATTTAGGTCCCTTTAAAGAACGAAAGGAAGCCCAGCTAGCTATTGATAATCTTAATGGAACAACATTAAAACGAGAATTGCAAGAATTGCAAGATTGGTTAAAAGCAGAGGAGGACTCCTACTTAAGTGAACTGAGACGGGTATTTAATGGAACTGCCCTTGATTCTGTGCATGATAAAGCTATAAATAGTAATTATTCGGGGCAGTTTCTTAAGCTTAAAGCTGATGCTGAAGGCGCTCTAAAGGGTAAAGCGGTATATGAAGCGCTAATTGATTATTATGAAGTAATTGAGGATATGCGAAAAGTAGTAATTAATCCTGATATTGGCCGTGCTGAAGGTTACAAGACTTATACTAATACTGAGTTTTATACATTGTTAGGTAATTTGGGTAAGGATAAGGTTAAGGAAATTATGGAGGCTCGCTCAGAGACTTCGCAAATTCTAGACGAGGCTTTAATAGCTATTAAGGGTGTTACAAACGCGAGAGAAAAAAAGAACTTATCAGAAAAGTTGACCAATTTCAATTCTAGGTATTTATTGGAAATAAAAAAGATCTTTAATGAATCTACTCCTGATGCTGTGTATAATAGCGGAATTAGAAAGAGTATTTATATGGATCATTTTTTAAACATTAAAAATGAAGCTGATGCTAAGAACAAGCCTTAGGACTACTTTTGAAGAGTAGTGTTAAGAGAAGCAATTAAAAGTAGTAATTAAGAGAAGTAATTAAGAATATTAGTTAAGCCTTAGATTCAATATCTAAGGCTTTTGATTTAAGGATTTTAATAATGAGAAGTAGAGTAATATCTTTAATTAAAGATGTTTAATTAAGATAGTGGCAATTAGCAGCAATAATTAGTGATAATATGGTAGTATGATTGTATTATTACCATAATAGCAATAATAGGTTTGATATCATAATAGATATGATAATAGATTGGATTATAGATTAATTTTAATATGAATTAATTCTAATTTATAAGGAGATATTTAATGAAGGAGAGCAGATATTATAATTTGTTACTGATGTTAATACTGCTAGTAATAAGCTGCAATTTGAAGTCGAAAGAAGGTGCAGCTAGAGGTGCTTCTGTTAGCGTGGCAACTGTAGATAAAGATTTGTCAAGGGCCAAAAGGGATGATAAGCAAGAGAGCATAGATGTTAAATTTGATAAGCTTTTAAGCACATTCAAGCTACAGGGTGAAGAGGTGGAATTAGTTAAGTATATACGCAGTGCAGTAACTGATTCGGATGTAGGAATTGCAGGTGACAAGACTTACACTGATCTTGAGTTTTACAACTTGTTAGTTAACTTGGGTGATGCTAGGCTTAAAGAAATTATAGCAGCTTATTTAGGTCCCTTTAAAGAACGAAAGGAAGCCCAGCTAGCTATTGATAATCTTAATGGAGCAACATTAAAACGAGAATTGCAAGAATTCCAAGATTGGTTAAAAGCAGAGGAGGACTTCTGCTTAAGTGAACTGAGACGGGTATTTAATGAAACTGCTCTTGATTCTGTGCATGATAGAGCTATAAATAGTAATTATTTGGGGCAGTTTCCTAATATTAAAGCTAGTGCTGAAGGCGTTATGGAGTTTGAAAGGCTATATGCAAGTTTTTCCGCTGATGAGCAAGAAGGAATTGATTATATACGAGATGTGGCAACCAATCCAAATATAGGAGACCCAATGACCAGCATAACGTATAATCATACTGAATTTGATCTCGCTTTTCTCTTGTTAAGAGATAGGTTGCAAGATGTTAAATTGAGGGAAATGATGCAAGTTCATTCAAAGCGGCTTAAAGAAGAAATACCCGCAGCTTTAAATGTTATTGAGCGTATTAATATAGATACACTTCAAGAAAGACTACCGTTCGATACAGCTATAGCAAAAATAGAACTTGATGATGATTTTGATGATATCGAGCATAAGTATCAACGGAATATAAAAGACTTATTCTGTAGTAAGCAGCTTAATTTTGATTATAGGTATTCTTGGTTTGTGTATGGCAATGAATTTGATTTTATTAAGCTTAAAGCTGATGCTGAAGGCGCTCTAAAGGGCGTAGTGGTATACGAAGCGCTGTTTAGTTATCATGAAGCAATTGAGGATATGCTAAAAGTAGTAATTAATCCTTATATTGGCAGTGCTGAAGGTTACAAGACTTATACTAATACTGAGTTTTATACATTGTTAGGCAATTTGGGTAAGGATAAGGTTAGAGAAATGATGGATGCCCACTCAGAGATTTTTCAAATGATGTACAAGGCCTTAAGAGCTATTGAGGGTGTTAAAGACGCGAGAGAAAAAAAGGACTTATCAGAAAAGTGGACCAATTTCAATTCTAGGTATTTATTGGAAATAAAAAAGATCTTTAATGAATCTACTCCTGATGCTGTGTATAATAGCGGAATTAGCAAGAGTATTTATACGGATCATTTTTTAAACATTAAAAATGAAGCTGATGCTAAGAGTAATCCTTAGGACTACTTTTGAAAAGTAGTGTTAAGAGAAGCAATTAAAAGTAGTAATTAAGAGAAGTAATTAAGAATATTGGTTAAGCCTTAGGTAATAATTAATCTAAGGCTTTTGATTTATGCATAACATACCAAAAATATTGATAGGTTATGTAAATAGCAATGTTTATTATAGGGCAGTATATTGCGGTATTATGATATTATTAATTAGTAATAGATTTTCTATGATAATAGATTGGATTATAGATTAATTTTAATATGAATTAATTCTAATTTATAAGGAGATATTTAATGAAGGAGAGCAGATATTATAATTTGTTACTGATGTTAATACTGCTAGTAATAAGCTGCAATTTGAAATCGAAAGAAGGTGCAGCTGGAGGTGCTTCTGTTAGCGGGGTAACTGTAGATAAAGATTTGTCAAGGGCTAAAAGGGATGATAAGCAAGAGAGCATAGATGTTAAATTTGATCAGCTTTTGGATACATTCAAGCTACAGGGTGAAGAGGTGGAATTAGTTAAGTATATACGCAGTGCAGTAACTGATTCGGATGTAGGAACTTCAGGTGACAAGACTTATACTGATCTTGAGTTTTACAACTTGTTAGTTAACTTGGGTGATGCTAGGCTTAAAGAAATTATAGCAGTTTATTTAGGTCCCTTTAAAGCACAAAAGGGAACCCAGCTAGCAATTGAGAATCTTAATGAAGCAACATTAAAACGAGAATTGCAAGAATTCCAAGATTGGTTAAAAGCAGAGGAGGACTTCTACTTAAGTGAACTGAGACGGGTATTTAATGAAACTGCTCTTGATTCTGTGCATGATAGAGCTATAAATAGTAATTATTTGGTGCACTTTCCTAAGCTTAAAGCTAATGCTGAAAGAGTTATGGAGTTTGAAAGGCTATATGCAAGTTTTTCTGCTGATGAGCAAAAGGGAATTGATTATATACGAGATGTGGCAACCAATCCAGATATAGGACACCCAACATACAATATAACGTATAATCATATTGAATTTGATCTCGCTTTTCTCCAGTTAAGAGATGAGTTGCAGGATGTTAAATTGAGGGAAATGATACAAGTTCATTCAAAGCGGCTTAAAGAAGAAATGCCTGCAGCTTTAAATGTTATTGAGCGTATTAATGCAGATCCAGTTATAGTAAGACTAGAACTGGATGATGATTTTTGTGATATCGAGGATAAGTATCAACAGCATGTAAAACACTTATTCTGTAATAGTCAGCTTAATTTTGATCAAAGGTATGCTGGATTTGTGGATAACAATGCATTTAATTTTATTAAGCTTAAAGCTGATGCTGAAGGCGTTCTAAAGGGTAAAGTGGTATATGAAGCGCTAATTGATTATTATGAAGTAATTGAGGATATGCAAAGAGTAGTAATGAATCCTGATATTGGTCGTGCTGAAGGTTACAAGACTTATACTAATACTGAGTTTTATATATTGTTAGGTAATTTGGGCAAGGATAAGGTTAAGGAAATTATGGATGCCCACTCAGAGACTTTGCAAATGATATACAAGGCTTTAGAAGCTATTAAGGGTGTTAAAGACGCGAGAGAAAAAAAGGACCTATCAGAAAAGTTGGGCAATTTTAGTGATAGGGATTCATTGGCAATAAAAAAGATCTTTAATGAATCTACTCCTGATGCTGTGTATAATAGCGGAATTATAAAGAGTATTTATACGGATCATTTTGTAAACATTAAAAATGAAGCTGATGCTAAGAGCAATCCTTAGGACTAATTTTGAAAAGTAGTGTTAAGAGAAGCAATTAAAAGCAGTAATTAAGAATATTGGTTAAGCCTTAGGTAATAATTAATCTAAGGCTTTTTATTTATGCATAACATACCAAAAATATTGATATGTTATGTAAATAGTGTTATGTAAATAGCAATGCTTATTATAGGGCAGTATATTGTGATATTATACTAATATTAATTAGTAATAGATTTTCTATAATAATAGATTGAATTATAGATTAATTTTAAAAAGGAGATATTTAGTGGTAAAGGTAAAATATTATAACTTGTTATTGCTCTTTCCATTATTGCTGATAATAAGTTGTAATTTAAAATCCAAAGAAGATGGACTGCTTGGGGCGCGTTTGATTAAAAAAGGCAAACCATTTAGAGCGCACTTTACTGGAAATAAATCGATTGATAAGGGATTTGGATTTAAAACACCTGTAGGTGCAGCAATCCCTGTAGGTGCAGCAATCCCTGTAGGTGCAGCAATCCCTGTAGGTGCAGCAATCCCTGTAGGTGCAGCAATCCCTGTAGGCGCGGCAGCAATAAAGGAAGATGTGGATAGTGCTTCTGAGGTAGTTGCGGATAAGAGCATAGAAGTTAAGCTTGATGAGCTTTTAAGTACATTCAATCTACAGGATGAAGAAAGACCAGCAGTTAATTATATACGAAGCATAGTAACTAATCCTGACATTCCGGGCGCTAAAACGTATACCGATTTTGAATTTTATGATTTGTTAAAGACATTAGATGCTACTAAGGTTACAAAAATTATGAAGGTTCAATCAAAGGTTCTAAGGGTACAAAGAGAGGCTCAAGTAGCTATTGAAAATATTAATAAAGAGGAAAAAAAGAATGAGTTGCAAGATCGGTTTAATAAGGAGAGTAATTCTTATCCATCTTGGGTAAAATCGGCATTCAGTAAATTTACCCCTAATGATGTGTATCGAAAAGCTATATGTGCTGAGGATGAATATGATTTTGATGACATAAAAGAGGAAGCTGAGAGTTTTAAAGAGTTTGAGGACTTATACGCAGGGAAGCTTTCTGCAGATGAGCTTGTAGTAATTGAATATATACGAAGTGTAGTAACTAATAATATTGTTTATAGTTATGGTGATGTTCTTGACGATGCTAGGTTTAATCTCTTGTTGGGTAGATTAGCTTTTGATAGGGTAAAAAAAATTATTGAATATCATTTAAATACGCATCAAGCAATTGCAGATATTAACTTAATGGTTAAGAATATTAAGAGAGAGAGATCAAAACAACAAATTTTAAGAGATTTTAATGATAACTACAAAGATTCATATCCGTCCAGTTTAAGAGATTGCTTTGCTTTGGTGTATAGTGCTAATGTTATATATAATAGAATTATTCATAATAATTATTTACAAGAGCTTAATGTGATGTTAGATAATATTAGAGGCATTATAGATGGTGAGGTGCTGTACGCAGGCCTGTCTGGTGATGATAAGATTGTAATTGAGTCTATGCGAAATATGATAATTAGTTCTGATGTTAGTGATGGAATTTATGATTATGCTTATAATGATTTTGAGTTTTATTTTGTGTTAGGAGTTTTGGGTGTTGATCAGTTTAGAAAAGTTATAGAAGTTAATTTAAAGGAATTTTTTAGAGTGCAAAAAGAAGCTGAAGACACTATTGAGGGTATTAATGACGATGAATTAAAACAAAAATTGAGACGTGAACTTGGTGCTTGGAATAATAGTTCTATGTATTATCTACGAAAAGCACTAGGTCGGGGCAGTCCTTATGCTTTTGATGATGAGATTATGGATAATAATAATGAAGGAGTGAGTGGTTTTATAAAGATTACAATGAAGGCTAGGACCTTTATAAATTATGAAGAAATATCGGCAAGGCTGTCTGATGATGAACGGGCAGTAATTAAGTATTTACGCGATATATTAACTGATCCTGAGATTAAGGCCTATCCAGGGAATGCACCTTTACAAACGTATAGTGATAATGAGTTGAAGCTTTTATTAGGTGGTTTGAATTATACTCAGGTTCAAGAAATGGCAGTAGATCTTCAAAAGATTCTTACATTGCAAGAGAGAATTCAAGCGGTTATTGATTCTATCAATAATGAGGAATCAAGGAAAGATTTGAATCATGAGTTTAGTATTGCAAAGAAAGAGTATAGAATTTTTAAAAAAATGCTATTTAATATAGTTTCTCCTGTGAATGCTTATGACTCAGTTATAAAAATTGATAATTCTAACTTTTTTATTCCCGTTCAAGAAAAAGCTTCCCGCATTAAAGCAAACGAAGCAGCTAGTATCGGGGGTTAGTATCACAGTTAATCCTTAAGAAAATATTTAAAAGTTAAGCCCTAGATTAAACATCTGGGGCTTAAAGTTGATATTGATATGTTATGTAAAGTTTGATATGTTATGTAAATAGAAATGTTTATTATAGGGCAGTATATTGTGGTATTATAATAATATTAATTAGTAATAGATTTTCTATAATAATAGATTAAATTATAGATTATATAGATTAATTTTAAAAAGGAGATATTTAGTGGCAAAGATGAGACATCATAATTTGTTATTGCTATTACCACTATTGCTGATAGTAAGTTGTAATTTAAAATCAAAAGAAGATGATCTGCTTGGGACTCATTTGATTAAAGGCAAACCATTTAAAGTGGACTTTACTGGAAATAAACCGATTAATAAGGGATTTGGATTTAAAACACCTGTGGGTGCGGAAATCCTTGCGGGCGCGGCAGTTCCTTTGGGTGCGGCAGCTCCCGTGGACGCAGCACCAGCAGTTGGAGAACAAGTAGAAGCAGATTCGGGAGTAGCAGTAAAGGAAGATGTGGATAGTGCTTCTGAGGTAGTTGCGGATAAGAGCATAGAAGTTAAGCTTGATGAGCTTTTAAGTACATTCAAGTTGCAGGATGAAGAAAGGTCAGTAGTTAATCATATACGAAGCGTATTAACTGATCCTGCGGCAGGATCAGTATTTAACAGGACATATACTGATGATGGATTTTATAATTTGATAAGTGGCTTTGATGCTGTTAAGCTAAAACAAGTTCTAGGCGATATTAATGTGGTTCTTGCAGTACAAACAGAGGTTATTGCAAATATTAAGGGCGTTAAGAACGAGATAGCAAAACAGAACTTGCAAGATGAGTTTGAGCCTAAAAGGCTAAAATATATAAAGGATTTAAAAAATTTATTCCATTATGCGTTTCCCAATTCTATCTCTCTTAACGTTAAATTTTTTTCCAGGGACTTTTTGTATACTTTTACTGAGATTAAAAAGAGTAGTAAAGGTGTTTTAGATCTTGAAAATCTCTTAGCAGGTCTTTCTGGTGAAGATAAAAAAGCAATTGAGCATATGCACAATTCAATTGTTTTTGAGAATCCAAGTGATCAAGCGTATATTACCAAAGCCGAGGGTAAATTTTATTACTTGTTAAGTAGTTTAGATACTTCTGAGGTTAAGGAAATCATAAAAGCTCACTTAAATAATTTAATAGAACGGGATCAAGCATTAAAAGTTATTGAGACTATTTCTAAAGAAGAATATAAACAAGAACTCTTAGATAAGATTAATAAGTGCGATAATCATCATGTATCTTGGATAAGATCGGTATTCTGGTCGTATGAACAGCCTTATGAGTTTTATGAGAGTTTTACATATAAAGGTGGTTCTGTTGGTTTTGATAGTCTTAGGGACAAAGCTGCAAGTTTTAAAGAAGTTGAAGACCTATACGCAGGGAAGCTTTCTGCAGATGAGCTTAAAGCCCTTAAAGAGATACGAAGCCTGGTAACTAATAATGATGTTGATAGTGATGATTATGGTGATATGCTTGACGATTATGAGTTTGATCTCTTGTTGAGTCAATTAGCTTTTGATAGGGTTAAAAAAATTCTTGAATTTCATTTAAATACCCATCAAGCAATTGCAGAACTTGAAGCAATGATTAAGAATGTTAAGGAAGAGGGAGAAAAGCAACGATTGACAAATGACCTTAACACTAACTATAAAGGTCGCTATCCATCGAAATTAAAAGATTTATTTAATGGTTCTGCTGATGATGTGTATCGTCAAATTATTATGGATACATATGGTAATCCTTATTTAGATGATCTCTCTTTTCTGCAAGAGGAAGTTAGAGATCTAATAAAGGGTGAAGTGTTATAGCAGGCTTGCCTTATGGTAATAAGCCTATATGTAGTGTTTAAGAATAATATTAAGCCTTAAATTTAAATATTTAAGGCTTTTAATTGAGTAGTAATAGCAATATATTAATCAATGCATTTACTTAGATGTCGCAAATTAAAATTAATAAGTAGTGATAATATGTCAAGATTATTATGTTATAATGCAACAATATATTAATTTTAACTTAAAAGGAGATATTTAATGGTAAAGGTAAGAAGATATTGTACATTACTGATATTAATAATAAGTTGTAATTTAATAAGTTGTAATTTAAAATCCCAAAAAGAAGATGGGCTTGGATTTAATGCAAAAGAGCATATTAAACTTAATAATCTTTTGTCCACATTCAAGCTACAGGATGAAGAAAGGTCAGCAGTTAATTATATACGAGGCGTAGTAACTGATCCGGGTATAGTAGGACTCTCAGTTAACAGGACATATGCTGATTCTGAGTTTTACAACTTGCTAGTTAGCTTGGGTGATTCTAGGCTTAAGAAAATTATAGCAGTTCATTTAAAAAATGTTAAAGCTCAAGACGAGGCTTTAAAAGTTATTGAGAGTGTCGATAGAGACGAATCAATTCGGCAATTGAAAGATAGGTTGGGCGCGCAGAAGAGGTTCTACTTAAGGGAATTAAAACAGGTATTTGGTAGTGCTATTCCTAATAAGGTATATCTTCAAGCTATGAATATTGATTATGTGAATTCTTTTGATAAGATTAAAAATGAAGCTAGAGACATATTAAGGTTTGAAAATCTATATATGAGGCTGTCTTATGATAATAAGGAAGTAGTTGAACATATACGAAGAGCAGTAACTAATTCAGGTATTGGTAAGAAGGAAGGTTACAAGACTTATACTGCTTTTGAATTTGAGCTCGCGTTAGGTAGCTTGGATAATTTAAGGCTTCGGGAAATTATAGGGGTTCATTTCGAGATGCTGGGGGAATTGAAACAAGCTCAAAATGTTATTAATGATATTAAGGGAGTAGCATCAAAACGAGATTTGCAACAAGAGTTTAATGTGTTAAATAACGCCTATTTATTGCATGTAAAATGGATATTTAATAAATTTACTCCTGCTAAGTTATATGATGAAGTTATAATCAATAAGTATAAGAATGATTTTATAACCATTAAAAATAAAGCTTTAGGCATTAAAGCGGCTGAGCAGGGCAATCCTTAATATTAATAGTTAAAAAGAGCACTTAAGTAAGAGTACTGAAATTAAGAGTACTTAAGTAAGAATAAGATTTAAGCCTGAGATTTAAATATCTAAGGCTTCTAATTTAAAAGTAATAGCAATATATTTGCAGTATATTTAATTAATATGTTTATTAATTAATGTAAATTAAAATAAATCATGATTCTATATCATTATTCTATTATGTGTGGTATTGTATGATAACATAATACCATTGTATAATGATGCATTTATATCATTGGTATAATAATAGATTAATTTTAAAAAGGAGATATTTAGTGGTAAAGAAAAGACATTATAATTTGTTATTACTATTGCTATTATTGCTAGCAATAAGTTGTAATTTAAAACCCAAAGAAGATAGCATTCTTAAAGACAGCTTCTCTAGCGGGAGTTTGTTTGATAATAGCACGTTTAAGGGCAAGTCCAGGTATGACCCTTATACAAAACTTATGGTGGGAAAATCTGTAGATGATTGGGCAAAGGTTCCAAAGAATGGGATGGGAGGTATTTTTAGAGTTGGTGCAGAAGGGAGTGCGGGAGTTAAATTTAATAGGCTTTTGGGTATATTCAAGATACCTCGTGAAGAGGTGGAAATAATTGAGTATATACGACTTGCAGTAACTAATGCTGGTATTGGTAGTGCTGAAGGTTACAGAACTTATACTGATTCTGAGTTTTATACTTTGTTAAGTAATTTAGGCAAGGCTAAGCTTCAGAAAATCATAAAAGCTCATTTAGAGAATGTTCAAGCACTAAGAGAAGCTTTAAGAGTTATTGATGCTGTTAAGGCAGAGGAATCAAAACAACAATTGCAAGGTATATTGAAAGTGGAAGAGAACTCCTACTTAAGGGAATTAAAACAGGTATTTAATGAATCTATTCCTGATAAGGTGTACCATCAAGCTATGAGTGTTGATTATGCGGGTCAGTTTAATAAGATTAAAGATGATGTTATAAAAATTAGAAAGGAAGAGTTATATGCAGGCCTTTCTGGTGAAGAGAGATTAGTAATTGAGCATATGCGAGACGTAGCAACTAATAGTAGTGTAGGCCTTCCGGCTTATAAGACTTATACTGAGCTTGAGTTTGCTCTTTTGTTAATTGACTTAGGCGATGCTAGTTTAAAGAAAATTATAGGAGATTGTTTCAAGGTTTCAACAGCAAAGGAAGGCGCTTTAAGAGCTATTAATGCTGTAGCTGGAGAAAAATCAAAACAAGATTTGGAACGTAGTTATGATTATTTCAATAATTCCTATCCATCGTATTTAAAGGGGATGTTTAGTGGTTCTACTCTTGATGATGTGCGTCGTCGAATTATAAATATTGATTATGCGGGTCATTTTGCTAAGATTGAATCTGATGCTAGAAATATTACAAGGACTGAAGCGTTATACGCAGGACTTTCTGTTGAAGAGATTAGAACACTTGAGCATATACAAGGTGTGGTAACTGATTCTGGTAGAATCTCAGCAGGTTCCAGGACTTATACTGATTCTGAGTTTTACAACTTGTTAGAGAGTTTTGATACTGCTAAGTTAAAGAAATTTATAGAAGTTCCTTTAAAGATTTTTGGAGAAATAGACGAAGTTTTCACAGTTATTGATGCTATTAGGGAAGAAAAATTAAGACAAAGCTTAAAAGGTAAGTTGGAGGATGAAGAGATTCTTTGTGCAAGGGGATTAAGATCGGCATTTAATGGATTTAATCCTGATGATGTGTATAGTAGAGTTACAAGTATTGATTATGCTGATAATTTGCTTGGGCTTAAAAATTATGCTAGAAGAATTGTAGAGGTTGAAGAGCTATATGCAGGACTTTCTGTTGATGAGAAAAAAACAGCTCGTTATATACAAAGAGCAGTAATTGATCCGGGTATAGGAGACTTAAATGAGAAGACATATACTGAGCTTGAGTTTAAGCGATTGTTAATTAATTTGGGCGCTCTTGGACTTCGGGAAATTATAAATGTTCATGTAGATACTTTTAGAGCATTAAGAGAAGTTGAAGTAGCTATTAATGATGTTAAAGATGCAGACTCAAAACAAGAATTGTCAGCTAAGTTTGAGGCAGAAGAGGGGACCTATGCAGGCCTATTAAAAAAGGCATTTAATAGTTCTACTCTTGATTCTGTGCAAAGTCAAGCTGTAGGTATTAATTATTTGGATAATTTTATATCCATTAAAAATGAAGCTGATCGGAAGAGTAATCCTTAAGGCAAATTAAGATCAATAGTTAAATAAGTACTTAAATAAGAGTACTTAAATAAGAGCAAGATTTAAGCCTTAGATGTAAATGTCTAAGGCTTTTAAATTAAAAAGTAATAGCAATATATTTATTTAAGCCGCGTAAACGAAAGAAATAAGCAAATTATTATGGTATTATTATATTGTTATATGATAATAAATTCATTTTTGTATGAAAGGGAGAAAATTAATGGTGAATGTCAGGACTCATAGTTTATTATTAGTGTTAATATTACAATTATTGCTAATAATAAGTTGTAATTTAAAAGCCCAAAAAGATGTTTTGCAGGGAAATTTGTTTAAAAATGACTTGCTTAAAAAACCTGTGCTTGGAGGACGTGTAGGCAAAGATTTGGCAAAAGTTAGAAGACGTAATGTTAGAGATACTTCTGTAACTAGTGCAACAGGGAAAAGCACGGAAGGTAAACTAAAGACCAAAGCAAAAAGAGCAGTTGAAACAGATACTGAAGGCGTTAAGGAAGCTGCATCAAACCAACAATTAAAAGGTAAATTAGGTCCAAAAAAGACCCCCCATTTAGGATCAATGAAACAGGCATTTAGTGAATCTGCTTCTGATAAGATAAAACATCAAGATGTAGAAGTGTTTAGTGAATCTGCTTCTGATAAGATAAAACATCAAGATGTAGAAGTGTTTAGTGAATCTGCTTCTGATAAGATAAAACATCAAGATGTAGAAGAGGGCAATAATGAGGATCATTTTACTGAGATTAAAGACGATGCTCAAAGCATTGCAAAGGGGGAAAAGCTATACGCAAAGCTGTCAGGTGATGATATGAAGAGAATTGATTATCTACGAAGCGTAGTAACTGATCCTGATATCCCGGGCGATAGGACTTATACTGATGCTGAGTTTTACTCCATGTTAGGCAATTTAGGTGAAGAAAATTTGATTAGACTTATAAAAGTTCATTCGTATGAGTTTGAATTAGTAGAAGAATTAAAAGAATCCATTTTAGTGGCTATTGGCGCTGTTAAGGGAGAAACATTAAAAGACGATTTGAAGATTAGGTTTAATAATTCCAATGACTATCCATTATATTTAAAATCCTTATTTCGTGGGCAGTTTACTTTTGAGCAGTTGTTTGTTCAGTTGTTGGGTGGCAATTATACTCGTGAGTTGGATAAATTTAAAAGAGATGCTTTCAGTGTTGTAATGGGTGAAGAGCTATATGCAGGGCTTTCTGTTGATGAGAGGGAAGTAATTGATTATATACAAAGCGTAGTAACTGATTTTAGTCTAGAAGAAGCCCCAGATGATAAGACTTATACTGATGCAGAGTTTTATACTTTGTTAGGTAATTTAGGTGAAGAAAATTTGAGTAGAATTATAAGAGTGCATTTAAATACTTTTGAAGCATTAAATAGAGCCTTAAGAGCTATTAAGCGTGTTAAGGAAAATGAATCTAAAAAAGATTTGCGAGATAGATTTGATATAGAAGAGGGGACCTATGCAGGTCTACTAAAAAAGGCATTTAGTGAGGATACTCTTAGTTCTGTATATAATAGAGTTATAAAGATTAATTATGAGAAGGATAAGTTGACTCAGATTAGAGATGATGCTAAGCGTATTATAGCAGCTAGTAGGGGCAATCCTTAGGGGCAGTACTTAAACAAATTAAGATCAACAGTTAAATAAGTACTTAAATAAGAGTACTTAAGTAAGAGCAAGATTTAAGCCTTAGATGTAAATGTCTAAGGCTTTTAATAATGAAAGGTGGAGCAATATATTATTTAAGCCGCTTAAACAAAATAAATAAGTAATAGTAATTATTATATGGTAATATAATGATGTATTATATATAACAATGGATTAGTTTGCATAAAAGGGAGATATTTAATGGTGAAGGTAAGAGGTTGTAATTTGAAATCCCTAAAAGATACCGTTCAAGAATACTTGCTTAAAAAGAATCTGAGAGAGGGGAAATTAATTGTAAGTAGTTCTTTTGTATGGAAGCCAATTGTAAGTAACTTTGGCAAATTAATCCTTCCGTTTAAAAAAGCATGAAGAGGAAGATTTTGCTAAAGTAGATGAAGTAAATGAAGTAGAGGAAAGCATAGAATTTAAGCTTGATAAGCTTTTAAGTACATTTAATCTACAGGATGAAGAAAAGGAGTGGCTAAGTATATACGAAGAGTAGTAGTTGATTCTGCAGACACAGGTGTTAGAACATATTCTGATCTTGATTTTTATAACTTGTTAAATGTCTTTGGTGATTCTAGGTTTAAGAAAATTATAGCAGTTCATTTAAAAATGTTAAAGCACAAAACAAGACTCTTGCAGTTGTTGAAAATCTTAATAGAGGGGATTTAAAAGGAGAATTTGAAGAGAAGATTTATCGCAATATCAAAAATATAAATTGGCTATAAAAAAGGCATTCAATCATTGCGTCGATGTTGATTATATAGTTAGCGAGGCTTTTAATATTGATTACGAGAGCATGTTTATTGGAATTGGGAAATATACTGAGGACGTAAAAAGGGTGAAGATTTATGTGCAGGATTGTTTGATAGGGGAAAGGAAATAAGAGTATACGAAATATATTAATTAATCCTGATATTTGTGAGGATAAAGATTTTTTTGCGTATTAGGAATTTGGCCTCTAGTACTTAAAGAGGCAGTAGCAATATATTGAGATATATTTAAGATATATTCAATATATAATTAAATTTGTAATTTTAAAAGTAATAAATAGTGATAATATGATTATTATACTATAATTATATGGCAATAGTTTAATTTGCAAAAAAGGAGAGATTTAAATATGAAGGTAAGAAGTAAGAGTTCATTATTACTATTATTTCTGGTAATAAATTGTAATTTCAAGCCACAAGCGGATCTCATGTTTAAAGATAACTTGCCTGGAAAGGGCTCAGTTAAAGTGAGACCACCTATAAGCAGCTCGCTTGAAAATACTTCAGTTAAAGCAAATGGAGCCAATGTAGCAGAGGAAAATATAGAAGTTAAACTTGACAAGCTTTTAGGTACATTCAGGTTGCAGGATAACGAAAGGGAAGTAATTAGATATGTACGTAGTGTAGCAGCTGATTCTGGTGTAGGAGCCTCGGGTGATAAGGCTTATACTGATGATGGGTTTTATAATTTGTTAAAGAGCTTGGGTGCTCTTAAGTTTAAGGAAATGATAGAAGTTCATTTAAAGATTACTAAGGCACAAGATGAGGCTTTAATAGCTATTGAGAATGTTAATAATGAAGAATTAAAACAAAAATTGCAGCGTGAGTTTGATGATTATAAGAATAATTATTTATCGCATCTAAAAGAGTTATTTAGTGGGTTTATTCCTTCTGGGAGTAGTGCTGATAATTTGCATTATAAATCTATAAATAGCGGCTATGAGGGTTATTTTAGTTCTATTGAAAAGCAAGCTAGAGATTTTATGGATGGCGCAAATCTATACGCAGGGCTCTTAGCAGCTGAGCAGTCAGTAATTGATTATATACAAGATGTAGTAACTAATCCTGCTGTTGGTAGTGCTAATGATTACAGGACGTATTCTGATTCCGAGTTTATTATTTTGTTAGGTAGTTTGGGTGATTCTAAATTGGCTGAAATTATAGAATTTCATTTAGGGATTTTGAAAGCAAAAGACGATGCTCTTGCAGTTATTAAGGATGTCAAGAGAGATGAATTTAAGCAAAAATTACAAAATAAGTTTAATGCTTGCAATAATGCTTATCCATCACATTTAAAAGGGTTATTCCACGAATTTGCTCCTGATAGGGTGTATAGTAGGGTTATAAATAGCAACTATGCTGATTCGTTTGCTTATATTGCAAATCAAGCTGGAAGTGTCATGCAGTTTGAAAAGATATATGAAGGGCTGTCTGATGATGGGAAAGCAGTAATCGATTATATACGGGGTATAGTAGTTACTTCTGGTGTTGGTGATGATGATTCTGCTGATGCTTATACTGATGATGATTTGTATGCTTTGTTAAGCAATTTGGATGCTCTTAAGCTTAAGGAAATTATAGAAGTTTATTTAGAGATCGAAAGAGTACAAAAAGAGGCTAGCGACGCTATTGAGGATATTAAAAAGGAAGAATTAAAAAAACAATTGAAACGTGAGTTTGATGTTTACAATGAGTTTTATTTATCTGATCTAAAGTCCATATTCGTTGATGGGTATGATCCCGGTTTTGTACATAATAAAACTGTAAATGGTGAGCATGTGGATAAGTTTACTAAGATTAGAGACGATGCTAGAAGTGCTATGGGACTTGAAAATCTATACGTAGGGCTCTCAGCAGATGAGCAGCTAGTAATTGAGCATATACGAAGTGCAGTAACTAATCCTAATATTGGGCATATCAGCTCTAATACTTATACTGATGATGAGTTTTACTCTATGTTAGTTAACTTGGGTGCTCTTAGACTTAAGGAAATTATAGAAGTTTATTTAGATATTTATAGTGCACGAGAGGATGCTTTAAGGGTTATTGAAAATGTTACTAGAGAAGACTCAAAACAAGAATTGAAACGTGAGTATGATGATTACAATAATATTTATTTGTCCGATATAAAATGGGCATTTAGTGGTTCTACTCTTGATGATGTTTATGATAATATCATGGATATAGATTATAAGAGTGATTCTGTGGATGGGTTTACTGCGATTAAAGACCAAGCTATAAGCTTGAAATAGAGCTTTGAAATAGAGTTTAAAATAAAGCTTATGTAAATATGCAGAGAGTATTGTTTAAGAGCAGTATTTAAGAAGAGTTAAGAATATTAGCCTTAGATTTATATACTAAGGCTAATAATAATTAGAAGTAATAGAAATGTATTATTTAGTTAGCATATGGTATTTTATAATAATATATAATTAGTATGTTATTAATATGATAATAGGTTAATTTTAAAAAGGAGATATTTAGTGGCGAAGAAAAGACATCA
Source organism: Borrelia hermsii DAH (assembly GCF_023035675.1). Classification (NCBI taxonomy): domain Bacteria; kingdom Pseudomonadati; phylum Spirochaetota; class Spirochaetia; order Spirochaetales; family Borreliaceae; genus Borrelia; species Borrelia hermsii. The sequence goes on from NZ_CP073142.1 coordinate 168,297, forward strand.
TAATTTTTTATTACTATTATTAGTAATAAGTTGTAATTTAAAACCCAAAGAAGATGCTCTTCTTAAGAGGAGTTTGATTGTAAAGACCCCGCTTCAAGTCATCAGAGGACCACTTGTGGGGAATGTTGGTGGAGCAATCCTACCGCTTAAAAAGCATGAAGAGGAAGATTCGGATAAAGATGAATTAGATGAATTAGATGGGAGCATGAAAGATAGGATTAATAAGCTTAAAGACAAATTCGGGACCTTTCCTAAAGGAGAAAAAGTATTTCGACGTATTCGAACTATAGTAACTAGTCCTGATATTCCGGGTGCTAAGACTTATACTACTGCTGAATTTTGCTCCTTTTTAGAGAGCTTGAATGATGCTAGTATTAATGGCATCGTAGAACCTTTAAGAGAGATTTTAGAAGTAAAAGACGATATTTTACGCGTTATGGGAGATATTAAGGCAAAAGAATCAATAAAAAACTTAATAGATGAATTTAACCTTAAAGACAAAGAATATGGAGAGGCTTTAAAAGGTGCATTTAATAATCCTAAGATTGAAGATGTGCTTGTTGGCATGAGAGATAGTGTTTCTAAATATAAAGCAGAGTTTACCAAGATTAAAGCAGATGTTGAGAAAGTTTTAGAGCTTGAGAAAGCTCTAATCTATGAACAAGTCGTTGAAAAGGGTGAAAAGATATATGACAGACTTTCTGGTAATGAGAGGGCAGTAATTGAGTATATGCGAGATGCATTAACTGATCCGAGCATAGAAACTTCAGGTGACAGGGCGTATACTGATGATGAATTTTATCACTTTTTAGGTAGCCTATCTGATGTTGATATTCGGAATTTTACAGCCCATATGAAGTTGAAAGAGCAGGATGAGGCTTTGCGCGCTATTGAAATTGAAGATGTTAAGACAGAAAGCTTAAGAGCAACCTTAAAAGCTGAGCTTGAGCTTAAAGCCAAAGAATGTAAATCAGTTCTAAGGCGTTTATGTAGGAAGCCTATTGATAAGGAGCGTGGGAATATAATAATAGAGGGTTTTAATAAATATGAAGCTGGTATTGCTAGGATTAAGACAACTGCTGAGGAATTTGTAAGGTTTGAAAATTTATACGCAAGTCTCCCAGATGATAAGAGGGCAGTAATTGAATATATACGAAGTGTAGTAACTGATCCGGGGATTGGTAGTGATAAAGGTTATAAAACATATTCTGATCCTGAGTTTGACCTCTTGTTAGTTAAATTAGGTATTAATAAGATTGAAACGGTTATATCGTATCATTTAACCGTTGCATCAGAAAAAGCTGCTACTAAAGCAATTATTGATGGCGTTAGGGGAGGAACATTAAGAGGTGAGTTTGAAGGTAGATTTGATCTTAACTGCCAAGAATATGAATTGGCTTTAAAAGGCAAATTTAGTACCCCGGAGCTTTTAGGGCTTAGTTTCGAAAGTAAATATGTAGAAGAGTTTATTAAAATTAAAGCCGATGCAGAAAAAGCTATTAGAGGAGAAAATTTGTACTTAAGTTTACAGGATAATGAGAGAGAAGTAGTTGATTATATGCAAAGTGTAATGTTTGATCCTAGCATAAGAGGTCATTTGATTAAGAGTACGTGTACTGAGCTTAAATTTTATCACTTGTTAAGTAACTGGGATATTGTTAGGCTTCGGGAAATTATAGGAATTCATTTAGACATTCTTAAGTTACAAGAACAAACTTTAAATACTATTGGGAATATTAAGAGAAAAGCATCAAAACGAGACTGGCAACATGATTTTGATAATGCCAAATATACCTATTTATGTGCTCTAAAAGACTCACTTATTGGTCCTGGTCCGTTAAGAGACTATAGTGGATTTAAGAAGTTTGACTTTGATGATATTATTTTTGATGCTGAGAGTGTTATAAAATATGAAAATCTCTACGCAGCTCTCTCTGATGAAGAACTAGGAGCAATTGAGCATATACGAAGTGTAGTAACTGATCCTAATATTCGTGATTCTGAAGGAAATGCATACTCAGAGGATTATACATATACTGAGTTTGAGGGCTTCTTAGATGCTTTAGATGTTATTAAGGTCAGGGACATTGCAAGAGTTTATTTAGATATTTGTAGTGCCCGAGATGATGCTTTAAGGGCTATTGGAAATGTTACTAGAGAAGACTCAAAACAAGAATTGAAACGCAAGTTTGATGATTACAATAAAATTTATTTATCTGATATGAAATTTTTCATTATTGATTCGGACTCTGATTCAATGTATGAGAAAATTATGGATGTAAATTATAAGTCTAGGCATGTGGATGCATTTAATGCGATTAAAAACGAAGCTATAAGCTTGCCGTAGAGCTAAAATTGCACTTGAAGAGCTATATATAAAGTAGGTTTACTAGGAAAGAGAGGTTTTATTTAGAGGAACTAGTGGGAGTTTAGTAGACCTACTTCTTTATGTGCATATAACTTAATGTTAACAATAAAATGTTAATAACAGTGTGTTTAATTGATGTGTAAATTAAAAGCAATGACTTAAGAGCAATAAGTAGTGATTATATAATATAATTATTAATAATAATACTATGTTTCTATGATAATAGATTGATTGATATAAAAAGGAGATATTTAGGGATGAAGATAAGGCATCATGATAATAATTTATTACTAGTATTAATATTGCTATTACCATTATTGCTGATAATAAGTTGTAATTTAAAACCCAAAGAAGATGCTGTTCTTAAAGGGAGTTTGTTTGTAAAAAATGCCCTGCTTGTAGGTGCTCCATCTTTAAGGAAACTATCCAAAACAGATGATAAAATAGGCGAGGTAATCGTGCATGGTGTGGGGGTTTCTTCAGAGAAACTGTCCAAAGCAGAGGATAAGATAAGCGCAATTGCGCATGGTGTGGAGGTTGCCCCTGGAACTGGCGCAGATGAGAGCACGGAAGTTAAAATTAATAAGCTTCTAGACGAGTTTGGGTTATCTGATCCTGAAAAGGAAGCAGTTTGGTATATACAAAACATATTAACTGATTCTAAGATTAATGGTTATTTTGCGGATAGTAGGAGTCTTTTTTGGAATGATGTATTTGAAGCGATGCCCAATATGGATGATAAGAAATGTATAACGTATACTGCTCCCCAGTTTTATAACTTGTTAGTTAGTCTTGGTGATGCTAGGTTAAAGGAAATTATAGGATTTCATTTAGAAGCTCTTAGAAGACGAGATGACACTTTAAGTGCTATTTCAGGTATTATTAAAGATGAGACAGCAAGACAAAGATTAAGCTTTATTTTGGGCAAGGTAATGCAATATTATCCATCGTATTTAAAATGGGTATGTGGCAGGTCTGATCCTGATGAAGTGTACCATCAAGCTAAAGCTAGGCTTTCTAATTTAAGTGATTTTACTGAGATTAAAGATGAAGCTATAAACCTTGCAAAGCTTGAGCAGAAATTGCTAGACGCGGGAGTTTTATCTAATGAAGAATGGGAATTAATTGGATGTATGCGAGGTGCAATGAATAATCTTGCTGTGGGGATGCCCCCATCAGCAGGTCGTGCACGTTATCATGGTATTCATTTTGATAAGGCATTAGATAAATTAAGTATTAATGACGAACTGAAAGTATTGCTTGGATATTTCCTATTTAATTTTGTGGCACTAAAAGAGTCTAAAATTGCGATAGATGCTATTGAGGATTCTGCATCCAAACGAAAATTAAAAAATAGATTTGAGGCCCGGAATAAGTTCTATTTAGGCAAATTAAAGGAAATGGGGTATATTTACCTGTGGGGTAGTAGGGATGATTTTGAAGAGATATTAGTATCTGGTTATGACACTACGGAAATGATTAATGATATTAGGGAGAAAGCCAATGAGATTGTATGTTCTGAAAAGCTATACTCAGCATTACCTACTGAAGAATGGGAACTACTTGAATATGCACGAAAAGTAGTAATTGATCCGGATATTGGTCGTGATAAAGGTTACAAGACGTATTCTAATTTTAAGTTTTATGAAGTTCTACTTCGTGCAGGTTATGATAATTTGCGTAAATTAATTGGCAATGATCTATCGCTTTTTAGATTAATAAAAGAGATTGAAGGGTTGATAACGGAAGAAAACAGAGACTTATTCGAAGATGTCTTTAATAATATTAAACATGACCATTCATTGGCTATAAAACATTTATTTGAAGGCTATTTTAAGGATAAGGGCCAGTGGGCACCTAATTCAATTTTGGATTTTAATAACGAGTATATTGGTAAGAGGTTTATGAGGTTAAAACAATTCATTAACCTTGTAAACGAAAGTAGGGCTCGTCGTGCAGCTAGAATGCAACGTCAAGCTTAGCAATAAAATTAAAGCTAAGCAGTGTAGCTTACTATTTTGTACTATAAATATGAGAAGTAGTTTTAAGCCTTAGGATTTAAATCTTAGGGCTTTTAATTTATGTTGGAGATATGTATCGTTTAAGATGAATGCGAAATTAAAATAAATATAAAAAGGGCTTAATTAAAAAAGTTATAAATTGGTGATTTTAAGTCATTATTATATTATAATACAATAATGATTTGCATGTAATAATAAATTGCAAATAATAAAAATTTCATATAATAATAAGTTAATTTAATATATTCATTTGAATTGAAAAAGGAGATATTTAGTGGCAAATAAAAGATATTATAATTTGTTATTACTATTGCTATTATTGCTAGCAATAAGTTGTAATTTCAAATCTCGTCAAAGCGATGTTTCACTTAAAGGGACTCGGCTTGAAGGTAAACTATCTGTAGGTAAACCAACTATAAAAAATTCACTTGACAAAAAAACGTTTATAGAAAGCTTATTTGAAGGAAAAGTGACTATAGATGATGTGCTTAAGTTAGAGCTTAGCGTAGATGAAGGCGAGGATGATGAGGACGCTGTCTCTGAAGCTGGCACAGAAGAGAGCATGGAAGTTAAAATTAATAAGCTTTTAGACGGATTTGAATTATCTGATAAAGCAAAAGACGCAGTTAGGTCTTTGCAAAGTATATTGACTGATCCGGATATTGGCAGGGGTGAAGGTTACAGGACTTATACTGATTCTGAGTTTTATGACTTGATGGCGAGTTTGGGTGATGTTAAGAGTAATGAAATTATAGAAGCTCACTTAACTATTCTTGCCGGACGAGAAAGGCTTCAAGAAGCTATTGAGAATATTAATGGGGAATTGGCAAAAAGATTTAAACCATTCCTCCAAAACGAAATTAAGGCTCAAGAGGAAGGCTATCCATTATATATAAAAGATGTGTTTACTGGGTCTAATCTTAAGAGAATCTTTAGTCTAGTAACAGGTTATAAGGATGCATCTTTAAGTAAGTTTAGTAAGACTCAATATATGGTTGATGCTATTATAGATGGCAAAGATCCGCTTGAAGGGCTTTCTGATGTTGAGTTGAGAGGAGCTAACCTTTTACAAGGTATATTGACTGATTCTAAGATAGGTGATAAAACATATTCTGATGATGAGTTTAGTCTTTTATTGTTTAACTTGGGTACCGATAGGGCTAGGGAAATTATAAGGTCTCATTTAGATGTTGTTGAAGAATTAGAAAAAACTAATATAGCTATTGATGCTGTTGGGGATGAAAAATCCAAACAAAACTTGAAAGATGATCTTACGAAACAAGAAAATGAATATTTATTGAGCCTAAAAGGGGCATTAGATTGGCATGATTTCCCTGATAGAATATGTAATGCCGTGAAAAGTTGCAGGGATCGCTATGTGAATAAGTATGTTAGTCTTGGAGATGAGGCTGGAGAGTTATAGTAGCTGGAGATACCAATAGTAATACTTAATAGAAATTTAAGCCTTAGACCTGGTGTCTAAGGCTTTTGATTTATGCCTTAACTTGAGAATGGAAATTACAAGCAGTTGGGTGAAATCGGAAAAATAACAAAGAGGCTATTTGAATGTGAATTAATCGAGATAGAAATATCAGGAAGATTCTAATTGTACAAGTAGAGAGTGAGTACAAATTTAAAAGACAACAAGAGAGTGAAGCAATAACTAAGGCAGAAGCTTTTAAAAAGCTTGAAGGAGAGCGTAAGCTCGCAGGTTGAGAAGGAGAGCGTATTAAAGCTGAAGCAGAGTTTGATAAGCTAAATTCATATAATTGGTACTTGAGTAAAGCTAGTGATTTATAGCGTGCTTAAGAAGTATAAACGAGATATTAAAGAGAGTAGCAAAAGTAAAATCTGCAGGCTCTGTGCAGGAAATTAAACTTGCATGTAAAGGTGTCCGGGGGGGGGCTACAAGGCATATATGCCTGGTGTAGGACTGATGATTAGTGAGATGGGACAGAGTGAGCTTGTAAGAATAACACCAGCACCGATTGATGAAAATTTGTGTAATCTTGAGACAAGAATCATCGCAGAGGAAATTAGTAATTGAAGTTTGATATGCTATAATTAGTTAGAATGTAAAGAATTAATCGAGGTTAAATATGGGTGTTGCAGTAAAGGAACAATTAGTTGATGAGCAGATAGCTAAGAGCGCAATTGGGTCTGAGAGAGTTAAGAAAGATTATCATAGTGTGACATTTGATGGTCAGATTATTAGCTATTATGTTCTTGAAGAAAAATTTGATCTTCTTCAAGATAGAATGTTAGATAATTTTCACTATTTAGACGACAAAATAAGCATGCTCAAAATTGACTTAACCGAGAAGATAGATGGAGTTGAGACTAGACTTAATGAGAAGATAGAAACTGTTAGGAATGATTTAAATGCTAAGATAGATGGTGTTGAAATTAGGCTTAATGAGAAGATAGATGGGGTTGAGACTAGACTTAATGAGAAGATAGAAACTGTTAGGAATGATTTAAATGCCAAGATAGATGGTGTTGAAATTAGGCTTAATGAGAAGATAGAGACTGTTAAGAGCGATTTAAATGCTAAGATAGATGGAGTTGAGACTAGACTTAATGAGAAGATAGATAAGCTTGATTCTAGGGTAGACAAACTTGATGAGAAGATAGAGATTGTTAAGAATGATTTAGGACAGATTAATTCCCGATTAACTTTAATTGAGAGTAAGCTAGGATTTAAAGGTCAATTAGTTTCATCTTTGACAGTTATTGCTACGCTTGCTGTGTCATATTTTGTAGTACAGTTATTTGTGGCTTTAGGGAAATATTTAGGCATTTCGTAGTAGAGATAATCATTGGTATTGCATCACAAGTAGTCAAGGGTATGTAAAGTTTGGTAGTTGTATAGTGCTCTTAATTAAGATAGGGGTCTTTGATGATAAGTAAAGATATTGATGTTGAGTTTAGTATTGTAAGAGCGGATAATTGAGGGTGAGCTAGTATTGATATCAAGATCAGGAATAATAATTCGTATATAATTTGCCAAGAATTCTGTATAAGAAAAATGCTTATTCTAAGTTTTACGGTCAAAAGTTACTATGTTCAGTTCCATTGCCTAAAAGCAGTAAAGTTAGTTTAAAGCAAAATAATCGTCGAATTTTTAGGCTTAGATGCTAAGAAAACACCTAAAAGCGTTGATGAATCACTTGAATTTATTCTATCTAATTTAGAAGATGACAAGCGCACCATAGAGCCTTTGAGCAAAATTGCTAAATATACAAATGTATCTGATTATAAAATAAGAAAGTATTTATCAGATTTAATGGATAGAGTTTTGGGCATAAGAGATAGAAAAAGATTGGTACTTAAAGTTGATGCTGTGCCGAACTAATAATAGTTATAATAAAGCAAGAGTATAAACGTGAGAAATTTATATGGTAAGAGCAAGTATAGTGTTCCTGAGTGTGTTGATAATAAATTGTTAGCAAAATACGCAGGAAAGTAAAGTTAAAGAAAATAATAATTAGTAAACTAGACGGTAAGGGAAAAAATCTACTGGTTATTGTAGATGGAACTCCATCCCCATCAAAGCATCCTTTTTCTTTTTATCTAATTGTTCTTTTAGAATTTTTAAGGTTTTGTTTTTTTGCATAAATAGACAGGTAGTCAATCGATTTTCTAAAATGAGTTTATGCTTTAAAATAAAAAAGACTTAAGTCTTAATTTAATACACATCCAGGCCATATAATTGGCTATTTACACTATAATCTCAAAGTACCTGATGTTTAAGCTGAATTTATTATTAAACTCTATAATTTTATTAATGGTTTTAAACATCGAGTTATAAGAATATTATGTGCTTTAATTTCCTATAATGGATATATAATAAAATTATATTAAAATAATAAGATTATATGATAGTATAATTTATACATATTAAAAAAAACAAAAATTGAAATCAGTTAATTATAAAAGGAGATGTTTTAATGTTTAAGATAAGATATTTTAAGATATGTTTTTTGTTACTGTTATTATTGGGGATAAGTTGTAACTTGAAACCACTAGGAAGAGATGTTGCTGTGTTGAATCGACATAAGCTTAATGGGAATGTTGCTGACGAGGGCATTGAAGATGTTTTTGAGAGGCATTCAGATATAAGTATTGAAGATAGATTTAATAATTTAATAAATTCATTTGAGTTATCAGGTGAAGAGAAAGAAGTATTTGAATATATACGTGATGTAGTAACCAAATCTTTTCCGGAAGGGCCAGCTTATAAAGCATATAGTGAAGAAGAATTTTATGATTTGTTGGTTGGGTTAGGTGTTTTTAGAGTGAAGCAAATTATAGAGCGTAATTTATTTATATTTACTTTATTAAAAGAAGCCGAAATGGTTATTGAGGAATCAGAATATGGATTTAAAGATAATTTGTCTGTTTTTAGAAATGCTTATATTTTAAATTTAAAAGAGGCATTTAGCGGTACTACTCTTGATGAGGTGCATTATAAGGCTATAAATAATCATCGATTTTCAAATAATTATGCTTGGCGTGGTGTTGTAGAGAGACAAGAATATATTAAAAATTATATTGATCATGTTATAGAAGTTGAAAGAATGTATGCGGAATTGTCAGACGAAGAGAAAGAAGTGCTTGAATATATTCGAGATGTAGTAGTAGTTTATTCTTCTGCTGATGTTGAACTTTATAATATGTATGCCAACATAGATTTTTATTTGAGCTTAGGTAGATTGGGTATTGATAAAGTTAAGCAACTTGTGTATAAGGTTAGTTTGATTTTTCAGAACTTCAAAGAAGCTAAAAAATGGATTGGGATTATTGAAAAAGATAAAATGGGTCTAAAAGAGAAATTACAATCTGATTTTAAATCTACCAAGGAAAAATTTGCAGATGATTTGCGTAATTTTTTCATATCTGCGTCTGGTGGCCATGATTTTAAGAGCCAAATAAATGATCTTGATAAAGATGATTATTCTTGTAGGAAGTTTGATGATATTAGTGAGGATGCTATAGGTATTATTGAGGCAAATAATATTTATGTATGGCTTTCAGATGAGGAGATAGAAGTACTTGAATATGTAAGAAAGGCAGTTACAGATCCTGATCCTGGCGATCTAGAGAATGATGATCTTGGAATATATTCTAATCATCATTTCTATAGAAATTTAAGTAGGGTAGGGATTGATGCTATTAGGCGCTTTGCTAAAGGGATGTTATTATTCTGTTTTGAAAAATATAAAAAATCTAAAGCAATCGTTGATAGAGTGGCTAGGAGAACAAAAGTATTGTATCCAGAATCGCAAAAGAGATCTAGAGTGGAGGCATTCTTTGAGCATTATGAGAAAGAGTTTTTATTGAATATTAAAAGAGCATATGATAGTCACGGTGGTTATTGGTTTTTTGATGGGGAATGTATATCTGATTTTCTGGACTATGTGCATGAATTTGACTTGTTTCTAATAAGGAAAAAACGTAAAATATGGCATTAATCGATATTTATTTAATACTGAAATATTATTGAAATTAATGTTAAAAAATTTCTGCAATTATCCATATGTAAGCTTTTCTGAGGTGTTGGACTTGAAACTAATACAATATAATGGGATGAATGATGAAATATCGTAATGTTGTTAAATTTCTTAAGATGATAGAGCGTATGATGAGGGATGTTGGCTTTGTGTTTGAAAAATAACTTTATAGTAACTATTACTATCCTATAGATAGTAATAGTGAAGTTATTTGTTAGGTCTAGGTTGAGGGAAGAGTTTGATTCTAGAGTGACCATGGAAGAGCTTATATTAATAAGCAGCTAGCTAAATATTTAACAATGTTAAAGAAAGCTAGAAACGTGATTTTTAATATTCTAGAATGTGTGGCTTTAAATAAAAATAGTACAAAGAAGATGTCAATTATATGTTGAATAAAATTATAAATATTGTAAATGATGAGCATATTTTATTATAGCAGTTAATATTGTGAAGCAAAGGGGAATAGAAAAGAATCATATTTGAAGATATTTGCTAAATAATGAGAGTGAACCCTTTTTCATTAAGATACGAATTTATCACCAATCTTTGTGTATCTCTTATAGCCCAAACTCTATCCATTAAATCTGATAAATATTTCCTTATTCTATAAGAAGATAAATGTTGATAATGTACCGAAATAATTGTTTTGAATTTTGTAAAAAATATATACTCCTTTAAGTTCAGTAACAACTTTAAAACAGTTTCTTCCAGGTTGATAAAGAGGAAAATATTCTACATATTCAAATAAGTGAAGCACTACTTCTAAATCAAAGATTAAAGAAGCAGTACTTCACGAGTATCTATTTTAGTTAGGGAGTTTATTTAGTTGCTATGGATTTATCTTGTGTGCTCATAGAGTGAAAATTGTAGTGTTATATCGTTTACAATACCTTCAAATAGGGCTGAGGTGTTTGTTGGGCTTGATAAATTACTGTACACTTCATCAACAGAGGTAGTATTACAAATGCTTTTTAAATGCTTTATGTAGTCCGTTGTTATAATGTAGAATCTGTGTGTAAATAAGTTTTTTTCTCTCCCAACGTAATTTGCAAGAGCGTCTGCTGTTGCTTGTTTTTTCTTTAATATTATCACTATATTTGATAGGATTTTTTTGAGTTTATCAATATTTGTGTCCAGTATGAACTGAGCTAGTTTTGCTTGTGCATTAGTTGTAATATTATGGTCCTCAGGGTTATCTGGATTAGGTTTTGTAATGGAGCTTTCAAGGAAATCCAAAGCATTTTTTTCGTCGTCATTTAATTGTTCTTTAACTTTATTATAAGCATCATAATAATCTTTTATAGTGTTTGCAATCTTTTCAAATTGGGCTTTATAGGCTGTTTTTCTTGCTAAATTACTGTATATCTCATCAACAGAGGTAGTATTACAAAATCTTTTTAAATACGTTATATGTTCTATTTCCATATCTTTGAATTTTTGTATAAGTGTGGTTTTGTCTGGCCCAGTGTAATTTATAAGAGCATTTTTTGTTATTTTTTTTGCATTTAATGTTAGTATAATATCCAATAGAGATTTTTTGAGGTTATTAATACCTAGGAGTAGTATGAACTGATTAAAGTTTTGTTTTGAGTGAGTTATGAAATTGTGGTCATATGGGTCATCTAGATTAGGTGTTGTTATAGAGTTCTCAAGGAAATCCAAAGCATCTTTTTCGGTGTCATTTAATAGTTTTGTAAGTTTATTATAAGTTTTATTATAATAATTGATATGCATTACAATAATTACAAATTGGGCTGAGTTGTTTGTTGTTTTTGGCAAATGATTGCACATCTCATCAACAGAGGTAGTATTACAAATTCTTTTTAAATGCTTTATGTAGTTTGTTTCTGCATCTTTTAATTTTTGTGTAAGCGTGTCTTTGTCTGGTCCAGTATGATTTGTAAGAGCATCTTCTGTTACTCTTTTTGCATTTAATGTTAGTACAATATCCGATAGGATTTTTTTGAGGTTATTAATATCTAGGCGTAGCATGAACCGATTAAAGATTTGTTTTGAATGAGTTATGAGATTGTGATCATCAGGATCATCTGGATTAGGTGTTGTTATAGAGTTTTCAAGGAAGTCCAAAGCATTTCTTTCGTTGTCATTTAATTGTCCCGTAACGTTATTGTAATGATTTATTGCATTTATAATGCCTTCAAATTGGGATGTGTGGTCGTCTGTTCTTCTTTCTGACAAGTAATAGTACATCATATAAAAATTGTAAGTATTACAAATGCTTTTTAAGCGCTTTATGTAGTTTGTTTCTGCATCTTTTAATATTTGTGCAAGTGTGTTTTTTGCTGGTCCAGTGTAATTTGCAAGATCCTTTTCAGCTATTTTTCTTGGCTTTGATGTTGATACTATGTTTTCTAGAGCTTTTTTGAGGGTCTTAATATCTGTGAATATGTGTGGTACTAACCTATTAAAAAAGTTTTGTTTTGAATGAGTTATGAGATTATGGTCCTCAGGGTCATCTGGATTAGGTGTTGTTATAGAGTTTTCAAGGAAATCCAAAGCATCCTTGTAGTCGTCATTTAATTGTCCTGTAATATTATTATAATATTTTATAGTGTTTGTAATATTTTCAAATTGGGCTGAATTGTTCGTTTTGCTTGATAAATTACTGTGCATCTCATCAGTAGAGTAAGTATCACAAATGCTTTTTAAATGCTTTATATATTTCGTTTCTTCATCTTTTAACATGTGTTCAAGTGTGTTTTTTGCTATCTTAGTGTATTTTGCAAGAGTATCTTCTGCTATTATTTTTGCATTTAATGTTAGTACAATGCCTGCTAGAGCTTTTTTGAGCTTCTCAGTATTTGAGTCTAGTATGAACCTATTAAAGTTTACTTGTGCATTAATTGTTATATTATGGTCCTCAGGGTCATCTGGATTAGGGTTTGTGATGAGGTTTTCAAGGAAATATAAAGCCTTTTTTTCGTCGTCATTTAAATCATTTGTAATGCCATTATAGATTGTATCATAATCTTTTATAATGTTTGTAATATTTTCAAATTGGGCTGAGTTGTACGTTTGGCTTGACAAATTACTGTATGTCTTATTGGCAGAGGTAGTATCACACATTTTTTTTAAATGCTTTATATATTTCGCTTCTTCATCTTTTAATATTTGTGTAAGTTTGTGTTTTGCCAGTCCAGTGTAAGTTATGATTGCATTTTCTGCTATTTTTTTTGCATTTAATATTAATATAATGCTCTCTAGAGCTTTTTTGATTGTATCAATATCTAGGTGTAGTATGAACCGATTAAAGACTTGTTTTGAATGAGCTCTGATCATTGCAAGGTCATATGGATCATTTGGAGTAGGTTTTTTTATAGAGTATTCAATGAAATCCAAAGCATCTCTTTCGTTGTCATTTAATTGTTTTATAATGCTATTATAAGTACTATAAAACCGATTTATTGTGTGTACAATGTTTTCAAATAGGTATTTGTCGTCTTTTTCTAGGAGCAAATTATGGTACATTTCGTTAATAGAGCGAGCATTACAAATGCTTTTTAAATTTTCTATATATTTAGTTTCTTCATCTTTTAACATTTGTGTAAGTATGTTTTTGTCTGCTCCAGTGTAAGTTATAAGAGTATCTTCTGCTACTTTTTTTTTCTTTAATGTTAGTATAATAATCGCTAGAGCTTTTTTGATTTTATCAATATCTAGGTTTAGTATGAACCTATTAAAGTTTCCTTGTGCATTATTTATAAGATTATGGGTATCTGGGTCCTCAGGGTTATATGGATTAGGTGTTGTTATAGAGTTTTCAAGGAAAGTTAAAGCATCCTTTTCGTCGTCATTTAATTGTTCTATATTGCTATTATAATGTTTTATATTATTTATAATACCTTCAAATAAGGATGTGTTGTATGTTTGGCTTGACAAATTACCGTTTATTTCATCAAAATCTTTAGTATTAAAAATGCTTTTTAAATGGTTTATATAGTTTGTTGTTGCATCTTTTAATATTTGTGTAAGTGTGTCTTTGTCTGATCCAGTGTAGTCTGCAAGAGCATTTTCTGCTACTTTTTTTGTATTTACTGTCAGTACAGTGTCCGATATAGCTTTTTTGATTTTATCAATATCTAGGTTTAGTATGAACCTATTAAAGTTTGCTTGTGCATTATTCATGAGATTATGGGTATCTGGGTCATATGTGTTATTTGGATTAGGTTTTGTTATGGAGTATTCAATGAAATCCAAAGCATCCTTTTCAGCATCATTTAATTGTTTTGTAATTTTATTATAATGTTTTATATTATCTGTAATATCTTTAAATTGGGATGTGTTGTATGTTTGGCTTAATAAATTATTGTACATCTCATCAAAATCCTGAGTATTACAAAGTATTTTTAAATGATTTATATAGTTTGTTGTTGCATTTTTTGATATTTGTGCAAGTGTGTTTTTTGCTGGTCCAGTGTAGTTTGCAAGATCATCTTCTAGTCCTTTTTTTGCATATAATGTTAGCAGAATACCTATTAGAGCTTTTTTGAGCTTCTCAGTATTTAAGCTTAGTATGAACTGACTAAAGCTTTCTTGTATCTGAATTGTGATATTAGGGTCTTCTGGTTCATATGGATTATATTGTATTATAGAATTTTCAAGGAAAGTTAAAGCATTCTTGAAGTCTCGATTTAATCGGCTTGTAACTTTATTATAATCTTTTATATTGTTTGTAATATCTTCAAATTGTGCTGAGTTGTTTGTTTGGCTTGACAAATTATTGGATATCACATCAGGAGATTGAGTATTACAAATTACTTTTAAATGATTTGTGTAATTCGTTGTTGCATCTTCTAATCTTTGCATAAGCATGTTTTTTGTTGGTTCAGTGTAATTTGCAAGCTCCTTTTCTGCTACTATTTTTGCATTTAATGTTAGTACAATGCCTGATATACTTTTTTTAAGTTCATCAATATCTAGGTTTAGTATGAGCTTAAGAAAGTTTTGTTTTGAATGAGTTATTAGATTGTGGTCATCAGGGTCATTTGGATTGGGTGTTGTTATAGAGTTTTCAAGGAAAGTTAAAGCATCCTTTTCGTTGTAATTTAATTGTTTTGTAATTTTATTATAATGTTTTATATTATTTATAATATCTTCAAATTGATCTGAGTTGTTTGTTTGGCTTGATAAATTACTGTACATCGCATTGACAGAGTTAGAGTGAGTATCACACATGCTTTTTAAATGGTTTATATAGTTTGTTGTTGCATCTTTTAATATTTGTGCAAGTGTGTTTTTTGCTGGCCCAGTGTAATTTGCAAGCCCCTTTTCTGCTACTATTTTTGCATTTAATGTTAGCACAATACCTGATATAGCTTTTTTGAGTCTATCAGTATTTATGTTTAGTATGAACAGATGAAAGTTTGTTTTTGTCTGGATTGTAAGGTTTGTAGGGGCGGTGTCTTTTGGTTTATCTGGATTAGGTTTTGTTATAGAGCTTTCAAGGAAAATCAAAGCATCCTTTTCGTTGTCATTTAATTGTTCTGTAATTTTATTATAATCTTTTATAGTGTTTATAATATCTTCAAATTGTGCTGAGTTGTTTGTTTGGCTTGACAAATTATTGGACATAATATCAGTAGATTGAGTATTACAAATTATTTTTAAATGATTTATATAATTTGTTGTTGCATCTTTTAATTTTTGTGTAAGCTCGTCTTTTGCTGGCCAGGTGTAATTTGCAAGAGCCTTTTCCGCTTTGCTTTTTGCATTTAATGTTAATGCAATATCTGCTATAGCTTTTTTAAGTTCATCAATATTTAAGTTTAGTATGAATTTAAAAAAGTTTTCTTTTGTGTGAGTTATGAAATTACGGTCACTTAGATTAGGTGTTGTTATGGAGTTTTCAAGGAAAGTTAAAGCATTTCTTTCTTTGTCATTTAATTGTTTTGTAATCTTATTATAATATTTTATAGTATTTATAATATCTTCAAATTGGGCTGAGTTGTTCGTTTGGCTTGACAAATTACTGTTTATTTCATCAAAATCTTTAGTATCACACATGCTTTTTAAATGGTTTATATAGTTTGTTGTTGCATCTTTTAATATTTGTGTAAGTGTGTCTTTGTCTGATCCAGTGTAGTCTGCAAGAGCATTTTCTAACCCACTTTTTGCATTTAATGTTAGCACGATACCTGCTATAGCTTTTTTAAGTCCATCAATATTTAAGTTTAATATGAACTTTTCAAGGTTTTTTTGTGTTTGAATTTTAACATGATGCTCATCAGGGTTATATGGATTAGGTGTTATAGAGTTTTCAAGAAAAGTTAAAGCATCCTTTTCACCGTCATTTAATTGTTCTTTCAGGATTGTTAATTTGTTTTTTTGCATAAATATTTTCCTTATATTCTTAAATTTTGTATATTAAATTTAATATTCTTAAATATATTATACAAAATTTAAGAATATAAGGAAATAACTTGAAGCGATATATTTTATTAGTTATATATACTAATACATAATAAACTA
>NZ_CP073143.1 GCF_023035675.1 Borrelia hermsii DAH
TATAATTTGTTATTAGTATGAGATTCTTTGAATTATAATATTGACTAAAGTTGCTATGAAAATGTACAAAGTTGATACCAAAATGAACAAAGTTGCCACGAAAATGAACAAAGTTGATTTTTTTCATTTCTTATTTTTATGAGTTGACGCCAAAATGGACAAAGTTGCTATGAAAATGCACCATAGTTGTCACTAAAATATACCAAAGTTGACATTTTTATAAATAAATATATATTTGCATACCAATGATTAGTATAAAAAATATTTTTACTAAAATCAAACCTAAAAAATTTATTACCAAAATATCTACTACTTATTCATTTGAAATAAATCCTAAAGAAATTATGCCTTTCTCTAAAATTACCTCTAATTTTCTATTAGCAAACATTCCTTTGCCCATATCATCCTAAAAAGAATCAAAATCATACTTTTGAATTACTTTTCATTTTCCCTTTGAATTATTATATCAACTGATATTCAGCTATAAATCAAATAATATAGAACTTATAAAATATTTATGTCATAATTATTAATGAAAAGGAAAGGGCTTATATGCAAATGATGTACTATTTAACAATAATATAATTCTATTGATCTTTTATAAAGATCGGCTAGTAATTTACTTAAAACATGCTATTTTTAAGTCTTTCTAGAATTATTTAATAACTGCTTTTTTTAATAAAAAAGCAATCTAGACAACAGGGGAAATGATAAATACATGCAATTAAAGACAAAGTATTTAGCTTAAGTTTACTTTTAAGTTTTATTAGTTGTAATTTAATATTTAATGGTGAACTTAAAGATAAATCCGTTAATTTTACCTGATAAAATTTACTCTACATTGGAAACTAATGAAGAAACTATTGTTTTGCTTCTAGCAAGAAGCAAAACAATACTACTAAAAAGTCAAGTGGTAAAGGCTCTACATCAAGAAATAGAAAAGCTATAAAAAGTTCAAGAGCCTCTATGCTTGATGATATTTTAAGCGGTCAAGAAGAGCATTTGTCACACTCTGTTGGAAAAGTAGTGAAATTTCAGCAGGTATAGTATAAGTGGCTTTGCTGGGGGGTACTCTTAGGAGACACAAATTACTTAAGTCTCGGTGGCACAACACCTATTAACATTAATTACAATTCATATCCGGGCACAGTTTTGGAACTACTTCGAACAACAATTCTCTTCAATAAGTACAATTGAAGAAAGTCTAAATAATGCTACACATCTTACTACTAATAATTTTGGTTACCAAAAAGAACAGCAAGCAAAGACAAAATGAGATAAGCTTAAAAAAGGCGTAAGTTCTTTGATTCCAAAAGTTCAAGAAAGTAATAAAAATACCTATAAAACATACGAAGAAATAGAATTTATAAAAACGTATCCCAAAGACCAAAATGAGTTAGAACAAACTTGACGGTACTACTGATGCTAGATAAGTTTACCTTTAAATTAAGTACTTTAAATAAAAATTACTAAGATAGGCCACAAGTAAGCCTATCTTTACTGTTAATACATATATTCGTTTATTAGAGACTAGAATATAATTTACAACAACAAGATAAAGGACCTTATGTATAAAAGATAGGTATCTTAATAACACCACCTAAACAATTAACTTTAGACCATAGAACTTATGATAAGAATTTATATTATCCAAAATACCATTGATAGAAATATCCTCAGCTGGTGCTGCAACATCAGGAATTGAATCTTTAGTCACAATGTTTTACTTTGATTTATTACTACTTAAGTTAAATAATGCCATAAAGAAGTTTCGCTTATTATACAATATTAAGCTTATCTTGTAGTTTGTATATTCATTTATCTTCCCTCTTAATGCTTCTCTCCTCGATACGAAATTCTCGCTGCCTGAACTATTCCTGCGTCACTACCCATATAGTCAATAGACTTTAAAAAACCTTTGTCTAAAACCTTATATTCCTGATTTAATAAGCTCTCTTTCTCGATCTCAGTATTCAACAAAGCATATCCCCATAAACCTTTAAAATAACCTATTGGTATCTAAATAATTAAACCTAAGAACATTACATTTATTTAAATAAATCTATAAGAGCTCCCTTTTTACAGGAAACTCTTATTTCAAAAACTAATGTTAGAATCTACTTAAGTACCTTTTTTATCTCTCAACTCGCTAGAGAAGATTTTGCCTCCTCAATGAGTTCTTCTATCTCTTTCTTTTTTCCCTTTGCTTCATTAAGCTTTATAGAAGAAGATTCTAATTGTCCTAAAGAATTTTCTGCATATCGTTGTGCTTCTCTGGATAATTGTACTAGTAAATAATTAGCTACTCTTCTGAAAGAAGACCGTAATGCATTTTTTAATCTTTCAGCAATAGCTTCTTTTAAAGTCTCTTGTGCTTTCTCAAAAAAGAATTTTGCAGACTGTAGCTCGTTAAGTCCTTCTTCAACTTGATTTATAAGTCTTTCAAGTTCAAGATTTATCTTTAACTTATTTTGCAATTGAATTAGATTCTGTCTCTCTATCCTACTTTTTCGAGGATAACTATTTGTTTTCCTTTGGATGTCTGAGAGTATATCATAAAAACTAGATTCTAATTGCTCATATTCACCTTTTAGTTTACATGCGTCCTCAATTAATTTAGCAAATTCATAATTACCAAGAGCACTTTTTACCTTTTCAATTTCTGCTTCTGCTTCCTTTTCTTCTTTAGTACTTGGAATTAAATCTTTTTCTTCTATTTCTATCGTTTCTTGTTGGGAATATTGAAATACCGGAATAAAATCATTAACAGGTGCTACAGGCTCGCCCTGAACCACTTGACGTACTCCTCCTTCTTCCATATTTTCAACAAAATCTACTTGCTCTTCTTCACCTTCCTGTTCATGGCCTGCACCTTCTATATTTTTATTTTCTTCTAAAAATTTTTCCCTCGCTTTGCTTAGCAATGCATTAAGGGCATCTATATCACATGATAACAAACACAATAACGTCAACATAAATACTGCTAAAATACTCTTCTTCACATTTCCCCCTGAGATATCAAATTACTCGAATTGTTGTATCTCAATATTGAGATACAACAATTACTGGTAAGCATATACCATTTACTATAAATTACAAAAATAAATTTTGAAAAATGATACAATGATGCTGCCGATAAAATTGCAAAAAAAATCCCGAAACCTATGCTCTCTTATCAGAAGATACCACTCAAAAATTGAAAATAATAAAATAAATAATACCTTAATAACAGCTCTGAAAAAACGCTGGACATTTATCCAGCATCCTGCCTATTCTCTCATAATCTTTTAGGATCTTTGTAACTATTGCAACATGATATCCCTATTACCTATTTCTTCTATAATGAGATTTATTGCTTTACCAATAAAAGCCAATCTTTACATGCCTAACATTAAAATAACAAACCTGAAAACACATTATATATTTTACTTTCCGGGTCAACTTAAGCCAAAATTAATTAATTTCCATGCTATTGTATTAATGCAATGCACAAACCAAAATTTATTAGCTACACAAACTTAGATATCAACATATCTCTCCTCAACCCTTACAACCACAAATTGGACTAATTGGTGAACAATGGACTTACAAGCTCATATATTAATATGACAAAGGCCTTAGCCCTAAAGCTAACCTCCTATATCCAAAAAAAGTTATTATAACTCTCCTTTCTTAACCTTTCGAAGAATTCCTTCTAAAGCACTTAAAAGACTCTCCACATTACCTTGAATTTTAAAATAAAAATCATTTTTATCTTGCCTTTTACTATCAACAAATTTATTCTCAGTATCTATGTACTTATCATATGTCTTAGGAGATAAATAATACATATTACTTTGCAAATCTTTATTAGCAAGATTCAAAGTTAAATTGATATCGCTCTTCTTCTTATCGATACTCTCTTTGAAAGAAATCAACCCATTGTAATCAAAAACAATGCATTGAGCACCAAGCAGACTTTTACTTGGGCTGGACAATAATTTACTAGGGCTAAAATCTAAAATAAATTTAACACCCAAAGAATCTAAATTTCTATCTTTTATTAAATACTCTTTAAGCTCTTTTAAAGTCTTAATACCCAATTTACCTGCACAAGTTGAATCTATTAATAGACTAACCTTCCCAACAGTAAAACTACTAGTTCTATCCGAACTACTCTCATAAACACCCCTTCTTGTTGCAATATGTTGTCCGTATAATACTTGATAATAAGCCCGTGATGTAGCTTCGGAATTACTATCTACAAACTCAAACACTAAATCAGACTTTATAGGCAATTCTTCAATGTAATAATACTTATGATTATCAAAAATCACCCCAGTATAATCCTTAATAAAACCAGATGATGGTTTACTAAATACACCATGACTACAACTAAATATCATAAATAACAAGGTCAAAACAATATTCTTCATAATTCTCATCCTAACCTCCTACGCAAATTAAAATCAACCTATATCAAAATACTAGTACACATTAATTAAAAAAAAATTCCCCCCATACTTGAATATAAATAAGCAAACTAAGATTGGGTTATACTTTTACTTGTTTCCTATCTTATCATTAAGTCTTCTTTCAAAAAGAGAACTTAAAGTTTCAGTTCTTGCCTGAATTTCCTGATTTTTAAGCTGACTTTCCTTTTCCATATGTGCCATCCAATCATCAAGACCTTTATCTGTTCCATACTGTCTTTGGAACTCTCTAAATTCTCTATCTAACTGCGCAGTCGTATAATCAACTTGGGCCATAAATGCTTCAATATCCATTTGTTCAGACTTTAAGCTCTTCCTCTTAGGAAATTTAATCACTTTCATATAATGATCCTTAAACAAGCAAGAATAAGATAAACGCTTTCATACTAATAAATCAAAACTACTTATATAGTATATATTATATATTAATCCAAAACACATAATTTCGTAAACTACACTTGTATTTAACACAAAAAACCCCCAAGTCGCCCTACCTTAGTATTTCAAAACTTGTTTTATGCACAATGACTATTGTGATACATATAAATCTAAAAATAGAGAAATCATAATCATATAAAGACCAATAAAGAATGAAATTAATTAATATGAAATTAGTATTCCCAAAAACCCGAGCTACAATTAAAGTAATATTAATATATGGGGCCCTTATGACTTCAATAATTGTGTATTCTTGTCTAACTTTATGCATAGCATATTTTTATAACACAATAAAAAAAGTTACTTCTAGCTTACAAATAATTCCCCAAAAAAATTTTTCAAACCCCTTATCTGATGTTTGAAATGCTAATTTTGACTTTATATTTATTCACTGCCAACAAATATTACAAATATACTCTTATAGGAACAATAATTAGTTTTTGCATGCTTATATTCCTTAAATAACAAATCAATATAAACATACAAAAACAATCAATAAGTCAGCCCAATTATATGTGGTGAATATATTCATTCTATCATATCTGTTAAGCAGATCAATGCTGTAACATGAACTACTACTTTCTCTAAAAAGATTCTAGAAGTAGCTTTTATATCATTCTATGATAGCTTTTTTCCAAAAACGGAGCGCCATCCACTCATGGGCCGCAAGCTTAACTTCAGGCCGTTTTAACCTTAGTTTTTATTTCTTTATAGTAATAATCCTTTAAAATAAGGATTGCATTTACACCTCTATCATACATAACATTGCAATTACCACGAATCCATTCCTCATCGCTCAATTTAAATTGATATTTTTATTGCCACAAACACTGCACAACTTGATAAAAGGAAAAAATCTATCTACTTTACACAAGTTAGATTTGTACCACTTTGACTTTTATAATAATTGTCTTGTAAATTCATATCATCCTAAATCATTATTAGCTTTTAAAATTTAACTATGATAAGAAGCATATTCATTTATTACTAAAATTTATCCCTAATAAACAACCTCTAAGTTCATTAACAACCTAAAAACAATTTCTTCAAAGTCTATAAGAAAAAAATATTTTACATACTTGCATAAATACTATTGGAAAAATTATTTTAGTATGAAAGTTATTGTCTTATCTCTACTGGAAGGGTCTTTATTAATATCATTAAGAAATACATACAAATTCAATAAATTATCATGGCAAAGAATTCTCCACCTAAATTTCATAAAAATTATAGACGGAAAATTCCTTGTCATCTTTTGTTAAACAGTAACTAACTTAGCTGAACATCGTGTCATAAGATAATTGCTGTCTGAATATTAAATTAATGTTTAAGCCCAAAACTTATAGAATGAATTCCTTATATCTATAAATTTAACTTAAACATCAATACTTTTAGGACAAATCAAATTCTCTTAAATCATTAAGAATGATTTAAATTTAAAAACTAAAAATAAATGGAAGTCGGTTTTAAATTTTACAAAAAAATACCCTACAGAGCCACAAACCCATACTTTATATAACTTAACAACAATTCCCAATTGTGGGAAGTTTATGTACAAATTATCTATCTAATCTTCTCTTATAAGCGAAGCTTCAGCAAATTTAAAATCAAACGAAGGTGATAAAATTTCAATAGCATTAATACTATCCATACTAGATCTTATATCATCACCATTGAAATGGGCATCTATCACAGACAAATAATTATCCAATGAAGGCTCAATTTCCTCACTTAAATCATTTTTTACTTCTGTATATTCTACTCTCACCTCATCACTCATCTTTAATGCAAGTTCCCCGCCATCTAAATTACCAAGATCTAAAATAATCTCATTTACAGATTCAAATTTCCTTATACTGTCTAAATTTTTATTTATTATGTTAAGCATATTTTTAACTTCATCTTCATCTAGAACTAAAATCCGATTCAATTTATCGATCTTATTAGTCAAAGCTTTTTCCAAAAATTCTAATGCCTCTTTTTGTTTTTCATTTAGATTATCTTTTAATCTTTGCTTAGATCTCTCTAATAAATCTTCTTCCAACATTATTCTTGAGACTACATCGTTATCTTTGCGGGTCTCAGAAACAACCGCCCGTTCGCCTATATACTCTATACTATCTTGTAAGGAAAATAATAAACTATCCTGCAACAGATAATCATCTAACTCTTCCACTTCTAAAATATCTACTCCTGCAAATTTTTGATCATCCACATGATCATTTAAAACTTCTTTTTTAATTACTCCTTTATCCCTATTGTCCACATCTATTTGATCAATATTATTCTTTTCTATTTGTTTTTTACTATCTTTAGAACGTTGCCAAATGGCTTTATCTCCCTGAAATTCATTCTGCTCAGAATCATTATTGTATAATGGCACATCTAAACCATCTTCAAAAAATCGAATACTTACATTACCTTTCTTATCCACACTACAGCCACTTAAGGCAATAACCAAGCAAATAATACTCAAAAGATTTATCACAACACTCATCAATAACAATTTCCCATTCTACTACAAAATTATAAATTTTAAAACCTTAGTTATCAACAACTTAGAATTACTATCAGCATAGAAACACTCCTGATTGCATTTATGATATCAACAAAAACCAATGGGACTTAAATACATGAATTTCAACTTTCTGAAATTAAAGAAAACTAAAATTATTCAGAATATCTCTTACCAAACAGGTCAATATACCAAGCTTTTCAAGCTCCATAATGATCAATTCAGGAAAAGAAGAAATACTCTTTGTAGCATCGGTTACTAAATAAGATTGAAATCCTAAATTATAGGCATCAATGATTGTTTCCTTTACGCAAAAGTCCAACGCTAAGCCTACCATAAACACCGTGTCAATTGCATTGGATTGAAGATAATCCAAAAGGCCCGTTGACTTTTTCTTACTAGAATCATCATAAAATCCACTGTAGCTGTCATAATTTCTGTCCTGTCCCTTTAGAAAAACAGCCTTTACTTTCTTAACATCCAAATCCTTTGGAAATTCTGCTCCCCATGTATTTTGAACACAATGCTTAGGCCAACCCCTACAATTAGTATCACTTAAAAAACTTATGTGATTCTCGCAATGCCAATCTTTAGTCGCAACAATATGCTCAAAACAATTCTGAAGTTGGTTTACCAAAGGGATAATGTCATTACCATGGGGAACAGAAAGAGCCCCAGATTCCAAAAAATCGTTTTGAATATCTATTAAAACTAATGCGACATTCTTTAAAGTCAAATGCGAAAATGATTTCTCCATCAAATTCATTATTGTACCTACTCAAAATATAAAGATCATTGCTTCAAAATATTGCCAATCATATATAAAATGACACAGGGATATAAATTTTGATATAAAAACAAAAAGAGACGCTTAAAAAGCCTATATCCTATAAAAATATTATAAAATAATAATCCGCTTTAGAGTAAAAAATGCATTTAATATTATAATTAATATTTCCCAAATTTAGTAATTCAATCTTTTTAAGAATGCCTACTAAATCAAAGTGAACTACTACTTTCTCTAAAGAAAAGATTATAGAAGTAGCTTTTTGTATCATTCCATAATAGCTTTTTAGGCTCCAAGAACACTATATCCACTAGGCATGATCAACAGATTTAACTTCAAGCGGTTTTAACCTTAGTTTTTATTTCTCTAATTGTAACTTAACGCTGGGGTAAAAAATTCTCCATCTATAGTTAAAAAGTCACATCCATAATGCTTGACCATTAGAATGTGACTTGAAGAATTACATTAAGTTGCGACTGACTTTGTCGCTTCTAATATATTATTTATTACTTTAGCTAATAAAACTACTCTTATAGTTTACTTGTTATTAAGCTACTAATTTTTATATTAAAATCCTACAAGAACTACTGTGTCCAATATAAGAGTGGCTATTAAAATTTATTATAAGACATTGATAAAAGAATTACCTATTTTGTTATCAAAACTCTTTTTCACAATACCTCTCCTTATCTGAAATAAAAGTCTTAGTATATATTGAATCACATCACAAGTTTTTTGTCAATTTAAATTAAATTTTATTAATAAAAATCCTGGATTTAATGTTAATCTTGTTATACTCAATAATACTAGACGAAACACAAAAAGTCATGACTTTAAAATATAAAGTCTGATGATACCAGTCTTAAGTTATAATTTTAATTACATTAAATTCACTCTTTTGATATTACCTTTGCTATTAACTCTCTAAATTTAGGCATCTTTTCCCTAACTTCTCTCTTTATTTCAAATTTATATTTCTCATTATTTTTAAATGCAAGCAAACTAAGGGTTAAATATTTCAAAAAATCTTCAGGAATTAACATGATGTTTCCCACCCTGATATAACATTCTAAAACTTCTAACTTATATCTTAAATGGCTCTTTGTAATTTTATACCCAAACTTACTTTTAAGGACTTCTTGTGCTTCAGAAACCTTGTAAAAAGAGTGCCCTTCTATCATTCTCATAAAATTAATTTTATACTTAATTAAACAAATAAAAACTTCAAAAATAAACACTCCATTTTGTAATAGAAAATATTGAATTTACAAAATTGTGGTATAAAATCTAAATATAAGGAAAAATTTTCCTCAATAACAGTTAATAGTCTTGAATATTGGTTTGTTCTTATTTAAATAATATTAATGTTAACTTTTTAGAAGTTTTGTATTATTTAAGATAAATGAACTCCATACAATGAGTTTCATTTACCTTCTTTTAACTTATGGGTACCTAAAGTACATAAATGCTTCTTAGGTACATTATTAACTTTCCCTCCTCTCCGTTTGGGAAAGTTGTTTTTTTATTAAGATGCTTTTTGATCAATTAGAATTGTAGTCTATTTTTGGTAAAACTTACAAATGTCTTATCAACTAAACTTTGTATATACTAAAACCGCAAAACAAATTATTTGACTTATTATATCTTTGCAAAACACAATGGGTAATTCACTAAGCGTGTCATTAAGCTTTTTAGATCCAAAAACATTAATCCACTAGAGCATGGGGTCATAAGCCTAACTTCAGGTCATTTTAACCTTAGTTTTTATTTCTCTATAGTAATAATCCTTTACAACTAAGGATTGCATTTACACCTCTATCATGCATAACATTGCAATTACCACAAGTCTATTCCTTATCTAATCTGTTTTTAACTCTATTATTTGAACATTTCATTTTCTTAGATAGTCTTCTTTGATATCTCGTAAGTTTATTAGCGCTTTTAAGTCATCATTTAAGATGATTTTCCCCTTCACTACTCACAAAAAAATACCCCCATTCTCTTATCATTGTCTACTACCTCTTTTTCATTATCAACTTCACTATTATTTTTGACATCTAAGCATTCAAATGCTATTTACATAGCATTTATTATCAAGGTTTTTGCTATAGTTACATTTTTATAATTTCACTACTTTGAAGTCTTATATGCAACTTAATTCTTACAATCCTGTCTTGGGTAATTTGATTTTTTCCATTATCTACCCTTACTTTAACCTTTTTCATTCTTTGTTCTACACGTCTATCTTACCTAGATTTATATTTAGGAAATCCTTGTGCTTTGGGCCCTTTTCCTTTGGCTCTGAAAAATTATTATATGAAAACCTCACACACCCTAATACTTTGGCAAAAATACTCCATCCATAATTTAATTGCAGGACTATTAAATTTAGTTGGAACATTCTTTGGTTTTTTGAATAAAAAATTAAAGGCCTCATTAGGGATTTTAAGTTAAAGTCTCTAACAAAACCTTTAATTGGTTTTATAATTTCTTTTTCTGAAAGAGTGATACGTAAGTGTATCAAACCTTAAATAAACTATACAACAATTTTGTTGATTTTCAAATATTTATGTTTAACATAAAAGAAATAATTTTTATGGGGTGAATTGGTGAGCGTAAGCTTTGATCTTTTATGGGTTTTTTATATATTTGTACATTCTAAATTAATCTGTGTTTTTTCAAGATACTTAGTGAACTTACCACTTCTATGATCTTCAATTATAGAAGTAGCTTCTTGCATCATTCCATGATAGTTTCTTAGGTTCCAAGAACACTAATCCACTAGAGCATGAGTCGCAAGCTTAACTTCAGGTCATTTTAACCTTAGTTTTTATTTCTTTATAGTAATAATCCTTTAAAATAAGGATTGCATTTACACCTCTATTATACATAACATTGCAATTACCACGAATCCATTCCTCATCACTCAATTTAAATTGATATTTTTATTGCCACAAACACTGCACAACTTGATAAAAGGAAAAAATCTATCTACTTTATACGAGTTAGATTTGTACCATTTTGACTTTTATAATAATTGTCTTGTAAATTCATATCATCCTAAATCATTATTAGCTTTTAAAATTTAACTATGATAAGAAGCATATTCATTTATTACTAAAATTTATCCCTAATAAACAACCTCTAAGTCCATTAACAACCTAAAAACAATTTCTTCAAAGTCTATAAGAAAAAAATATTTTACATACTTGCATAAATACTATTGGAAAAATTATTTTAGTATGGAAGTTTATTGTCTTATCTCTACTGGAAAGGTCTTTATTGATATCATTAAGAAATACATACAAATTCAATAAATTATTAGGCAAAAAATGTACATTATTGACAAAACATAATTTTTCATATACACTGTACTCACACTTTTTTTGAAGGAGTAAATAAATTGGAAATCTTAGAAAAAGCTCATAACAAAGAACCAAGAAAAAAATTCAATAAGCATCAACATAAGTTGATAGTACTAATATCAACACTAAATTACATGAATTTAACCTTAAGAAAATATACCCAAAGTAACATACTATACTACTTTAATAACAATTTGAAAAGAAATGGTCAAAAAATTATAAAGATTAAAACATTACAAAGCTATTTATACAAATTAGAAAAAGAATTGCAGGTAACTATTAACTACTATAAACATCTAGGAAAGAACTACGGGACAGAAATTTATTATCAACTCAGATATCCTAAAAACAAATGTTATCACAAAATCAATTCATACTTTAAAAGAAAAAGAGAAAAAAAATTCAACGAAAGGGTTTATAAATATCTATGTTCAAAAAATATCAATGAAGAAAAATGGGAGTGTATAAATAATATAAATAATATAAATAATATAAAGCCACACGAAAAAAAAGAGGTAATAAAAAATAAACAAAAGGAACTCAAACTAAAACAAAAAACACCGAATCACAAAAATAAAAAATTCAAAAAAGAAAGTCACAATAAAAATAAATTAAAAGAAAAATTAAATAAGACATACAAAAATCACAATTACAAGCCTAATTCCACGGCAGTAAATAAAAAATCCAAAAATCCAAACACAATAACAAAAGCAACAAAAGAAAAGGAAAGCAACGAAAACAATATTAGAAACAACATATTCAGCATACTACTTGAACAATTAAAACAAAAAACGGAGGTCAAAGTTTTAGTACCATTACTAAAAAACTATCTAGACAACACAAATAATCTAAATTATACTAAGATAATTAATAACCACTATTATTATGAGCTTTTAGAAATACTAAATGAGGTATAAACCATTTATTCATAGACCAAGGAAATTGAAAATGAATGACCTATTCAAACGACTGAAACAAAAAGCAGAAATATTAAAATTAAATGCATCTCAAACGCGAATCAAAAACATTTTCGATAAAATAGAAAAGAACAACGGGAAAAAAATATACCATACAAAACCATTTAATGATTTTTACACATTCGGCATTAACAGAAAACAAAAAAACAAATTCTTAATTGCCCTCAAAAAATATTCAAATCCCAACAAAGAAAGAAAAATATACACATTTCACTTATTTAGCATTAAAGGAGAAGATGCTTTCCTAGGAATTTGTTATTCTGTCAAAAAACTACAAAAACCCTTGGTCATTAAAAACGTAGAAAAAAATGAGTCCTATACCATAAGATGGTGTGTTTGCATGGAATTCAGATTTAAAACAGGATTCGTCATATGTTATCTTACAAACTTTTATTCTTTGTTAAAAAAAACGAAAGTAAATACTGAATATTACAAAAAATTATTAAACATTACTCTAGAAATTGAAAGACAGGTATATGCGTTTTATAACAAAAATTTACCCGAAGGAATAATAACCAAATGGATAGAGAAAAAACAAAGATAATCACTATAGCATCAATTAAGGGAAACTATAAAAAAACACATCAGCATTATTTTATACATTATTATCTTCAAACCCCAATATCTTACTAATTGATATGAATATTTTTTTCTTATAGACTTTGAAGAAATTGTTTTTAGGTTGTTAATGGACTTAGAGGTTGTTTATTAGGGATAAATTTTAGTAATAAATGAATATGCTTCTTATCATAGTTAAATTTTAAAAGCTAATAATGATTTAGGATGATATGAATTTACAAGACAATTATTATAAAAGTCAAAATGGTACAAATCTAACTCGTATAAAGTAGATAGATTTTTCCCTTTTATCAAGTTGTGCAGTGTTTGTGGCAATAAAAATATCAATTTAAATTGAGTGATGAGGAATGGATTCGTGGTAATTGCAATGTTATGTATAATAGAGGTGTAAATGCAATCCTTATTTTAAAGGATTATTACTATAAAGAAATAAAAACTAAGGTTAAAACGACCTGAAGTTAAGCTTGCGACTCATGCTCTAGTGGATTAGTGTTCTTGGAATCTAAGAAACTATCATGGAATGATGCAAGAAGCTACTTCTATAATTGAAGATCATAGAAGTAACAGTTCACGTTTTCTTTTTAGGTTGTATCATGCATTTTTCAAAATCTTTTTTAGTTTTTTCTATGTATTCTTTGTCTTTTGTAAAGATCTTTTCCATAAGAAAACAGGTAAATTTTGGGTTTGTTTTGTAAAAATTGTAGGCGTCTTGATTTTTGAATTGTAGTTTAATTGACTTGATTAAGTTTGATGTCTTTTGTTTGTTTTCCGTTTCTTTAGCTGATAAAAAAAAATATGTGTTCATTATTCCTTTTGTTATTATAGATTCTTCATTTATTAAGTTATTGTTAAGTCCTTCTGCAATAGTTAGATATGCATAAACTTGGGTTCTGGCTAAATTATAGTTTTTTATAAATGAGCTAAAGTTTTTATAGCCATCTAATTTGAATAGTTTTTTGTCATTAATTTCTTTTAATATTTTCATGGTTTCTATTTTGTTGTAGATATCTTCTTTTAAATTTATTTTGAGTTTTGCTTTTAATTTTTCATAAATTTGTATATTAATGTCGTTAGTATTTTTTTGGAGAGAAGTATCTTTTTCAATAATCCTTTTATTTAACTTAAATTTATTCTTTTTCATATAAACTTCCTTAAATTTGTTCGGCCCCGAACAAATTTTTTAATGCTTTTTTATAGTCTGATGTGTAATCTTCATTTAGAGAAAAGCCAATATTTTGTGCGATTCTTTTATTTAAATCCTCTCTCTCTCTTATAGAACCAATAAAATTAGAGTTTCGTTTGAGAATATCTAGATAAAATTTATTTGAATTGTTATTTTTAAATCTGGTATTTAATACATATATGGGTAAATTTAGGTCCAATTGTTTAATTTTAAAGTTAAGCGCTTCTAAGCTTTCTATAGACCATTTTTCAGCTGGAATTGGAGATATAATCAAATCAGAGACAACAAGAGCATTAATTAGCGTAAAATCTAGGCTTGGATTGGTATCAATTATTATGTAATCATAAGCATTTTTAATAAAATAAAGTGCTTTTTTTAACCTGTTTTCTTTGAATGGTAAATTATCATTATTAAAAAAGTGTAAATTTAGATAACTAGGGATAAAGTCTAAATTTTGATTTATAGTGCAAATACTATTCTTAATATCCATATTCTTTCGTAAAATCTCATATATATTTGTATATTCCACATTAATTTGTGATTTTTCAAGATACTCATTAAAGTAACTTGTAAGACTTGCTTGGGCATCCATGTCGATTAGTAAGACATTAGAGTTTTTAGAAATGATAGTAGAGAAAAGGATAGCAGAAGTACTCTTTCCTACGCCTCCTTTAATTGATGCAATTGTTATTATTTTTGTTTTTTTTCTATCCATTTATTTATTATCCCTCCAAGTAAATTTTTGTTATAAAACGCATATACTTGTCTTTCAATTTCTAGAGTAATGTTTAATAATTTTTTGTAATATTCAGTATTTATTTTAGCTTTTCTTAGCAAAGAATAAAAGTTTATAAGGTAGTATATAATATAGGCTGCTTTGACTATAAATGGTAGAGAATTCCCCATCTATAGTAAGTTGCAGAGCTTTTAAATTTAGGTAGAGAATTTTTTGTCATGATAATTTATTGAATTTGTATGTATTTCTTAATGATATTAATAAAGACCCTTTCAGTAGAGATAAGACAATAACTTCCATGCTAAAATAATTTTTCCAATAGTATTTATGCAAGTATGTAAAATATTTTTTTCTTATAGACTTTGAAGAAATTGTTTTTAGGTTGTTAATGGACTTAGAGGTTGTTTATTAGGGATAAATTTTAGTAATAAATGAATATGCTTCTTATCATAGTTAAATTTTAAAAGCTAATAATGATTTAGGATGATATGAATTTACAAGACAATTATTATAAAAGTCAAAATGGTACAAATCTAACTCGTATAAAGTAGATAGATTTTTCCCTTTTATCAAGTTGTGCAGTGTTTGTGGCAATAAAAATATCAATTTAAATTGAGTGATAAGGAATGGATTCGTGGTAATTGCAATGTTATGTATAATAGAGGTGTAAATGCAATCCTTATTTTAAAGGATTATTACTATAAAGAAATAAAAACTAAGGTTAAAACGACCTGAAGTTAAGCTTGCGACTCATGCTCTAGTGGATTAGTGTTCTTGGAATCTAAGAAACTATCATGGAATGATGCAAGAAGCTACTTCTATAATTGAAGATCATAAAAGTGGTAAGTTCACTAAGTATGTCATTAACTAAATTTTGATTGCAGTTTCAGCCCTCGTTGCGTTAGGAATTATTTTGTTAATGTATCTAATGTCTTAGTAACTGCACTTACTGCTGTTCCTTTAATCTCAGCAGCAACAACCCCACCATCATCGGCACTAGCATTAGAAAATTTACCATCCTTTGCCATTGCTCTTAATGCTATAGCTCCTGCTATAGTTCCATCTTTAGCTATACCAGTAGTGTTAACAGCCCCCGCATTATTCTTAGCTAACTTGACAGCATCACCACCATCTTTAACCATAGCTTGTAATATGTCAGCACCAGTTACTGCTCCAACAGCTTTTGCTGCATCAGCTGCTGACTTCTTAGTTTGAGCAGCATCACCGGCATTACCAGCACCAATAAACAATTTAGCCGCCTCTCCATCACCAGGATTATTATTAGTTCTTGCGCTACCATCTTCAGCTTTTTTATCTGTACCAGCATCGTCTTTACCTTTATCTCCAAGTACTACATCTACAATATCTTTAATTCCCTTGACCAAGCTTTCAACACTATCAGATTTAGCACCAACACCATGAGCAGCATCACCACCAGCCCCTTTAGCAGCAATATTGCCAATCGGATCACTAGAATTACCAATAGCCTCGCTAGCAGTCTTTGATCCTTCTATTATCTTATCAAGTGTTTCAGTAATTAGTTTGTTAACAGCAATCTCAGTTTCAGCTGCATTAGGATTTCCTTCACTTTTCATGTCAGCGACAATTTTATTGAGCTTGTCCTTAGTGCCTTGTATAGTATCTTGTACTGTCTTAAAATAAGCCCCAACATCAGACTTTTTTGTCTCTGTACTAAAACCTAATACCTTGGAAACTATATCTCCAAATGATGTAAACACATTTAAAAAATCATTACCTAAGTCTATTACTGACTTTAAGAAAGTAAATATGATGCTGGTGATGGTGAAGCGGGAAAGTTATTTGCTTCTGCTAATGCTGGCACTGCTGATAATCAGATTCCTGAAACTAAGAAGAACTAATATTAGAAGTAATAAGCAGTAAATAACTAAATAAAGTTATTTAAGGAGAACCCTTCTATTGTTCTCGATGCATGAGAGGTATTTCCTTATTTATATCTTGTCCCTTTACTTAAATAGAGTAATAAAGGAGGGCACGTAAAAAAATGAGAAAAAGAATAAGAGCAATAATAATGACTTTATTTATGGTATTAGTAAGCTGTAATAGCGGTGGGGTTGCAGAGGATCCTAAACATGTGTATTTAACATCTATAGCTAATTTAGGAAAAGGATTCTTAGATGTTTTTGTGACTTTTGGAGATATGGTTACTGGAGCTTTTGGTATTAAGGCAGATACTAAGAAAAGTGATATAGGGAAGTATTTTACTGATATTGAGAGTACTATGACAGCAGTTAAAAATAAGTTGCAAGATGAAGTTGCTAAGAATGGGAATTACGCAAAAGTTAAAACAGTTGTTGACAAGTTTGTTGCAGATGTCTTAGACAAGATTGCAGCAGGAGCAAAGGAAGCAGCTAGCGGTCTTAAAGATGCTAATGGTAATTTAGGGGCTGTAGAAAAAGCCGCTGATGCTAGTAAAGGAGCAGACGCAACTAGTGTAGGTAACCTAGTTAAAGGAATAAAAAATATAGTAGATATAGCGTTAAAATCAAATGAGGGTGATGGAGCAAAAGATGTAACTAGCCCTGCTGTTGACGATAAGAAGAAAATAGGGAAACTATTTGGTGATAAGACTGGTAATGGAGCAGAAGAGAAACATATAGCAGCGGCTAGTGCATCTATAGGTGCAGTGAGTGGAGTTGATATTCTTCAAGCTATAGCTAGGTCTAGTGATAAAGCGGCTTCTGGTAAAGCAAGTGAAGCCAAAGATGCAGCAGGACTTGCAATGGCTAATGGTGATTCCACTGAAACTACTGATTTAGATGAAGCAGCAAAAAAAGATGCAGTAATAGCAGCAGGAATAGTATTAAGAGCAATAGCTAAAGATGGTAAATTTATTGTAAAGGATACTGGTGACAATAAGACTGAAGCTGAAGCCGCTAAAGGTGTAGCAGCAAGTGCAGTAGGTAAGACATTAAGTACACTTATAATAGCAATAAGGAATACAGTTGATAGTGGATTAAAAACAATAAATGAAGTACTAGCTAAAGTTAAACAAGAAGATAAGTCAGCAGAAGCAACTAATACTGCAGAAGCAACAACTAGTGGCCCAGTAAATAATTAGTTGAGGGTAAATACTAAGGAAAACTCTTTTTTTTCTTTCTGTGAAACAGGGAGACTATTTGGCTAGCGGTAGTTTTGATGCTGAAGGTAATGCATAAGTAAAAGGAGGCACGTAAAAAAATGAGAAGAATAAATTAAGTGCAATAATAATGACTTTATTTATGGTATTAGTAAGCTGTAATAATGGAGGACCAAAGCTTAAAAGTGACGAAGTAGCCAAGTCTGACGGAACAGTACTTGATTTGGCAAAAATAAGTAAAAAAATAAAAGATGCTAGTGATTTTGCAACAAGTGTAAAAGAAGTTCATACTTTAGTTAAGTCAATAGATGAGCTTGCTAAAGCTATTGGGAAAAAAATTCATAACGATGGTTCTCTTACTACTGAAGATGGTAAGAATGGTTCATTACTTGCAGGGGTACATAGTGTAATATCAGCCGTAAAGACTAAATTGGGATCATTGGAACAAAAAGCTATTGGAGAATTTGCTGGAATGAAGGTTCAAGTTGTTGCTATTAAGACTGCAAGTATAGATTTATTAAATAAATTTAAAGATAAAAATGCTGAACTTGGGAAAAACGAGGTTAGTAATGACGATGCGAAAGCTGCCATACTTGTAAGTAATACCACTAAAGATAAAGGAGCTTCTGAGCTTGAAGCACTCAACACAGCAATAGATGGGTTGTTAAAGGCTGCTAATGGTGCAGTAGAAGCTGCAATAGCAGAGCTTACAACTCCTGTTAAGGGAGAAAAACCTTCTCAAAATAACTAACTAGGAAATAAATAATTTAAGTAGTTATTATAAGATAAGTATTTAAGTAAAAAGTAAACTAACCCTCCTGTATCAATAACAAGAAAAGCGTTTCCCTTACAATAACTTTATCCTTTATACTTATCCTTAACTAGTTATTAGTAGTGCCTTTAGGGGCGCTCTGTTCAGGAGTTATAGGAGTATCATTAGCATTAATTTTCATAGCTTCTTTAACCGTTTTAAGTCCCACATCAATTGTTTTTCTTATTGCAATAGTTAATGTATCTAATGCTTTAGTTACTGAACTTATTGCTGCTCCTTTAATTGCAGTAACAGCATCATCAGCAGCAGCACTAGGGCCAGCAAATTTACCACCCTTTGCCATAACTCTTAAAGCTATACCTCCTGCAATAGCTCCATCTTTAGGGGCAGCACCAGCATTTTGAGCAGTAGCTAATTTAGCAGCATCACCATTATCTTTAATCATAGCTTGTAATATGTCAGCACCAGTTACAGCTCCTACTGCTTTTGCTGCATCAGCTGCAACTTTTTTTGCATTATTAGCATCACCAGCAGCACCTGCACCAGCAGTAAATAATTTACCCGCTTCACCATCGCCAGCAGCAGCAGTTCTTGCAGTATTGCCATCTTCAGCCTTTTTATCATCACCAGCATTAGCACTTCCTACACCTTTAAGTACCACGTCTACAATTGTCTTTATTCCTTTTACTAGTTTGTCAACTTCAGTCCCAGCAGCACCAGCAGCATTCTGAGCAGCAACATTAGCAATTGGGTCACTAGCATCTCCAATAGCATCACTAACGGTCTTAGCACCTTCTATTATCTTATCAAGAGTATTATCAATTAGTGTTTTTACCGCAGTCTCAGTTGCAGAAGCATTAGGATTTCCTTCTCTCTTCATGTCAGTAACAATTTTATTAAGCTTGTCCTTAGTGCCTTGTATAGTATCTTGTATTGTCTTAAAATAAGCCCCAACATCAGACTTTTTTGTCTCTGTACTAAAACCTAATACCTTGGAAACTATATCTCCAAATGATGTAAACACATTTAAAAAATCATTACCTAAGTCTATTACTGACTTTAAGAAAGCAAATATGCTGCTGGTGATGCTAATAATGCAAAAAAAGTTGCAGCTGATGCAGCAAAAGCAGTTGGAGCAATAACAGATGCTGATATATTACAAGCTATTTCTAAAGGTTCTGAATGCAAAGCTGCTAAATTAGCTAAGAGTAATGATGGCAATGTTGGTGTTTCCCCTAAAGATGGAACTATAGCAGGAGCTATTGCATTAACAGTTATGGCTAAGGGTGGTAAATTTGCTGGTCCTAGTGATGCTGCTAGTGCTGATGCAAAGAAAATAATAGAGAGCTCAGCTACTAAGGCGCTAGATACATTAACTATTGCGATAAGGAAAACAATTGACGCAGGCCTTAAAACAATTAAAGAAGCTATGAAAATTAATCCTAATGATACTCCTGTAACTACTGATAATCAGATTCCTGAAACTAAGAAGAACTAATATTAGAAGTAATAAGTAGTAAATAACTAAATAAAGTTATTTAAGGAGAACTCTTCTATTGTTTTCGATGCATGAGAGGTATTTCCTTATTTATATCTATCTCCTTTACTTAAATAGAGTAATAAAGGAGGCACGGAAAAAAATGAGAAGAAGAATAAGTGCAATAATAATGACTTTATTTATGGTATTTACATCATGTAATAATGGAGGACCAAAGCTTAAAAGTGACGAAGTAGCCAAGTCTGACGGAACAGTACTTGATTTGGCAAAAATAAGTGCAAAGATAAAAGAGGCTAGTACTTTTGCAGTAAGTGTTAAAGAAGTTCATACTTTAGTTAAATCAGTAGATGAGCTTGCTAAGGCTATTGGTAAGAAAATTTAGCAGGACACCGATACCTTAGGTACTGATGGAAACCATAATGGATCTTTAGTTGCAGGTGTATTTCAAGTAATGTTGACAGTAAAAGTTAAATTGGAAACGTTGGTAAAATTAGATGGGATTTCTAGTGAACTGAAAACAAAAGTTGATGATACTAAGGGCAAAGCTGAAACATTATTATCTAAAGTGAAAACAAAACATACTGATCTTGGCAAACAAGATGCTACTGATGGGAATGCAAAAAATGCTATAGATGTATCAGATGGTGCTAAGGATAAAGGAGTTGCTGAACTTATTAAATTAAACACAGCAATAGATGAGTTGTTAAAGGCTGCTAATGGTGCAGTAGAAGCTGCAATTAAAGAGCTTACAGCTCCTGTTAAGGGAGAAAACCTTCTCAAAATAACTAACTAGGAAATAAATAAGTTAACTAGTTATTAGTAGTACCTTTTAGGGGCGCTCTGTTTAGGACTTATAGGAGTATCATTCGCATTAATTTTCATAGTATCTTTAACTGTTTTAAGCCCTGTGTCAATTGTTTTTCTTATCGCAATAGTTAGTGTATCTAGTGCCTTAGTAACAGCACTTACAGCTGAGCTCTCTATTATTTTCTTTGCATCAGCACTAGCAGCATCACTAGGACCAGCAAATTTACCACCCTTAGCCATTGCTCTTAACACTATACCTCCTGCTATAACCACATCTTTTTTATTAGCATCAACAGCAGCAACAGCAGCATTATTAGAAGCCAATTTCATAGCCTCACCATTATCTTTAACCATAGCTTGCAAGATGTCAGCACCTGTTACAGCCCCAATAGCTTTTGCTGCATCAGTAGCCGATTTTTTTGCATTCTCAGCAGTGCCAGCATTAGCAGAAGCAAATAACTTTCCCGCTTCACCATCACCAGCATTGCCACCGATCCTTGCAGTATTACCATCGCTAGCTTTTTTATCATCCCCAGCCCCAGCATTTCCTTTGTCTTTAAGTACTATTTCTACAATTGACTTAATTCCTTTTACTAGTTTATCAACATCAGTTCCAACAGTACCAGCATCAGCACCAGCACCACCAGCAGCAACATTAGCAATTGGATCATTAGCATCAGTACCAATAGCCTCACTTGCTGTCTTTGCTCCGTCAATTATCTTATCAAGTGTAGTAGTAATTAAGTATTTCAATGATATTGAAAAGATTATGAACACAGTTAAAAAGAAGTTGCAAGATGAAGTTGCAAAGAATGATAATTACGTAAAAGTGAAGGAAGTCGTTGACAAGTTCGTTGCAGATGTCTTAGACAAGATTGCAGTAGGTGCTAAAGAAGCAGCTAAAGGGGCTACTGGTGACGATAAAATTGGAAATGCTACTTCAGCTGGGCATGGAGCTATTCCTGCTAGCAAGGATTCTGTTGTTTTTCTTGTTAA
The DNA here is from genome assembly GCF_023035675.1 of Borrelia hermsii DAH. NCBI lineage: Bacteria > Pseudomonadati > Spirochaetota > Spirochaetia > Spirochaetales > Borreliaceae > Borrelia > Borrelia hermsii. The sequence continues at coordinate 22,244 of NZ_CP073143.1, forward strand.
AGGGATTAAGACACTTGTTGAAGTGGTTCTAAAAAGGATGAGGGGGGGATGCAGGAGCTACTAAAACAGGTGATGATAAAAAGGATATTGGTACATTGTTTATTGATAATACCGGTAAAGATGATGCTAAGGAAGAAAATATTTCAAAGGCATCAGCTAGTATTGGTGCTGTAACTGGTGCTGATATTCTTCAAGCTATTGCTAAATCTGAAGAAAATCCTGTTGTTGATAATACTAATGGCATTAACGCAGCCAAAAATGCAGCTGAAATTGCTGTTGCTCCGGCTGTTAACGGCAAGAAAGAAGAGTTGCCGTAGACTCAGCAAAAAAAGATGCAGTAATAGCAGCAGGAATAGTATTAAGAGCAATAGCTAAAGATGGTAAATTTATTGTAAAGGATACTGGTGACAATAAGACTGAAGCTGAAGCCGCTAAAGGTGTAGCAGCAAGTGCAGTAGGTAAGACATTAAGTACACTTATAATAGCAATAAGGAATACAGTTGATAGTGGATTAAAAACAATAAATGAAGTACTAGCTAAAGTTAAACAAGAAGATAAGTCAGCAGAAGCAACTAATACTGCAGAAGCAACAATTAGTGGCCCAGTAAATAATTAGTTGAGGGTAAATACTAAGGAAAACTCTTTTTTTTCTTTCTGTGAAACAGGGAGACTATTTGGCTAGCGGTAGTTTTGATGCTGAAGGTAATGCATAAGTAAAAGGAGGCACGTAAAAAAATGAGAAGAATAAATTAAGTGCAATAATAATGACTTTATTTATGGTATTAGTAAGCTGTAATAATGGAGGACCAAAGCTTAAAAGTGACGAAGTAGCCAAGTCTGACGGAACAGTACTTGATTTGGCAAAAATAAGTAAAAAAATAAAAGATGCTAGTGATTTTGCAACAAGTGTTAAAGAAGTTCATACTTTAGTTAAATCAGTAGATGAGCTTGCTAAGGCTATTGGTAAGAAAATTTAGCAGGACACTGATACCTTAGGTACTGATGGAAACCATAATGGATCTTTAGTTGCAGGTGTATTTCAAGTAATGTTGACAGTAAAAGTTAAATTGGAAACGTTGGTAAAATTAGATGGGATTTCTAGTGAACTGAAAACAAAAGTTGATGATACTAAGGGCAAAGCTGAAACATTATTATCTAAAGTGAAAACAAAACATACTGATCTTGGCAAACAAGATGCTACTGATGGGAATGCAAAAAATGCTATAGATGTATCAGATGGTGCTAAGGATAAAGGAGTTGCTGAACTTATTAAATTAAACACAGCAATAGATGAGTTGTTAAAGGCTGCTAATGGCGCAGTAGAAGCTGCAATAGCAGAGCTTACAACTCCTGTTAAGGTAGAAAAACCTTCTCAAAATAACTAACTAGGAAATAAATAATTTAAGTAGTTATTATAAGATAAGTATTTAAGTAAAAAGTAAACTAACCCTCCTGTATCAATAACAAGAAAAGCATTTCCTTACAATGACTTTATATTTACCCTTAACTAATTAGCAGTAGCTTTAGGGGTGTTCTGTTCAGGACTTATAGGAGTATCATTAGCATTAATTTTCATAGCTTCTTTAACTGTTTTAAGACCTGCGTCAATTGTTTTTCTTATTGCAATAGTTAATGTATCTAGTGCTTTAGTAATTGCACTTACAGCTGCTCCTTTAGCAACAGTGACATAATCAGCACTATCAGCAGTAGGACCAGCAAATTTACCACCCTTAGCCATAACTGTTAATGCAATAGCTCCTGCTATAGTTCCATCTTTTGCATTAGCCTTGGCAGCATCAGCAGCTGCATTAGCACCATTTTTAACCATAGCTTGTAATATGTCAGCACCAGTTACAGCCCCAACGGCTTTTGCTGCATCGGCTGCAACTTTTTTTGCATTAGCATCATCACCAGCATTAGCAGCGAACAATTTACCTGCTTCACCATTACCAGCAGCGGTTCTTGCGCTAAGATCTTCAGCCTTTTTATCGGTACCTGCCTCAGCATTTCCTTCTTTTCCAAGTACCACGTCTACAATTGCCTTAATTCCCTTTGTCAGACTTTCAATCCCAGTTCCAGCAACACCAGCAGCATTGTTAGCACCTACATTAGCAATTGGGTCACTAGCATCTCCAATAGCATCACTAACGGTCTTTGATCCTTCTATTATCTTATCAAGAGTATTATCAATTAGTGTTTTTACCGCAGTCTCAGTTGCAGAAGCATTAGGATTTCCTTCTCTCTTCATGTCAGTAACAATTTTATTAAGCTTGTCCTTAGTGCCTTGTATAGTATCTTGTATTGTCTTAAAATAAGCCCCAACATCAGACTTTTTTGTCTCTGTACTAAAACCTAATACCTTGGAAACTATATCTCCAAATGATGTAAACACATTTAAAAAATCATTACCTAAGTCTATTACTGACTTTAAGAAAGCAAATATGCTGCTGGTGATGCTAATAATGCAAAAAAAGTTGCAGCTGATGCAGCAAAAGCAGTTGGAGCAATAACAGATGCTGATATATTACAAGCTATTTCTAAAGGTTCTGAATGCAAAGCTGCTAAATTAGCTAAGAGTAATGATGGCAATGTTGGTGTTTCCCCTAAAGATGAAACTATAGCAAGAGCTATAGCATTAAGAGAATGGCTAAAGGTGATAAATTTGATTTTTTTTTTTTTAACTTTGTAAACTTTGAAAGTTGAGGTATAATGCTAATGCATAAGTTAAAAGGAGGCACGTAAAAAAATGAGAAAAAGAATAAGTGCAATAATAATGACTTTATTTATGGTGTTTATGTCATGTAATAATGGAGGGCCAGAGCTTAAAAGTGACGAAGTAGCTAAGCCTGATGGAACAGTGCTTGATTTGGCAAAAATAAGTAAAAAGATAAAAGATGCTAGTGATTTTGCAGCAAGTGTTAAAGAAGTTCATACTTTAGTTAAGTCTATTGACGAGCTTGCTAAAGCTATTGGAAAGAAAATTAAAAATGATAATAGTAACTTTGAGGATGAGAATGACCATAATGGATCGTTAATTGCAGGGGTATTTCAAGTAATATTGACTGTAAAAGCTAAATTAACATCATTAGAGCAAATTATTGGAATTTCTGATGAATTAAAGACAAAGGTTGGCATGGTTAAGAAAGAAAGTGAAGCATTCGTAACCCAAGTAAAATCAAAGCATACTGATCTTGCTAAAGAAGGTGTTACTGATGCACATGCAAAGAGTGCCATACTTGTAACAGATGGCACTAAGGATAAAGGAGCCGCTGAACTTATTAAGCTCAACACAGCAATAGATGAGTTATTAAAGGCTGCTAATGATGCAGTAGAAGCTGCAATTAAAGAGCTTACAGCTCCTGTTAAAGCAGAAAAACCTTCTCAAAATAACTAACTAGGGAATAAATAATTTAAGTAGTTATTATAAGATAAGTTATTAAGTAAGCTGTAAGAGCAGGGAAAAATAAAGTCAAAAAGGAATAGGAAGCTAGGAGCGTAATGCTCTTAGCTTCTGATGTTATTTAGGGAATGTTTATTTGTATATAAAATTGTTTATATGAGTAAAGATTGAATATAAATAATTGCAAGTGTGATATTAAGAGTATGTTTTTATTGTAATCAAATAATTAAATACTTTAAAAGTAAGCTAAATGTGTGGTAAGGGCAGCAAAAGGGAAATTGGGATAGATGTTGGAAGGAAAAGAAGCA